>CAYSDX010000015.1:0-22599 GCA_964429945.1 uncultured Spirochaetia bacterium
GTACCTTTACTGGCAACAAATTTACCTGGCTTAACCCCAAGCAGTTCAAACGCCTTGCCCTGAAGAGGCGTAGACTCCGTTATCATGGGGAAGCGATGCTCAGGACTCCCGGGCAAAGTCACCTCGTTAAGACTCAACGTACCAAGATCCTCCATAAGAGTACTGAAGCTGTGAACACTGAATCCCTCCTCTGTTTTCTTCGTCCTGTGTTTCCTCTTCGCGCTCTCAGATACCTCGGCCTGCTCCACGGGACTGCTTCTTTTCCCCTTAGCCTCCTCCCTGTCATCATCCTCGAACATGAGAGGCGAAAGACTCCTCCTCAGGTGCCACTCAACATAGTAAGCGAGCATGCACAGAAACACATGCCCCCTCACGTGATCCTCGCTGTACACGTATATGGGACGTACCCGAAGCGACGTGGTCTTTATTGACCGAAACGCTCTCTCCACAGTACACAGACTCTTGTACGCATACACTGCCTCATCAGCTCCGATGTCACCCTCTCCAAGACTGGTCCTCACAATATATATCCCGTCAAGCGCAGCTTCCCTGCTTATCTTCTTCTCTTTTCTCTCCCAGCTGATGTCAGAGTCCGTTACATCTATATCAAAGTGCTTCTCAACCTTCTTCCTGTTCGCTTCCCTACCGACCCTTCTGTTTATCTCCTGCGCTCCCGCAAGAGAACCGTTGCTTGCAAGCCTCTTTATTTCTTCAAGTATCCCCTCTGTGGCCGAAAGAAGATCCTCCCTCTTCCGTCTTCTCTCTTCCCTAAGTCGGGGATTAAGACACACCATAAGTCTCTCCCCCGGATAAAGATCACTCCTTATCTCCCCAACCTTGTCTTCCTCCACATCCTCAAGATTCAAAGGAGGATTTCCTTCCTCCGGTTTTTTGAGCAGATTCCTTATGTCACTTGTCTTAAGAGCTGATATCCAGTCAATCCCGCTTGGCTCAAGTTCAGCTCTTATCCTAGCCGTGGTTATCATCCCCCGATCCCCTACCAAAGCTACTCTCTCTATGCTGAAACGCTCCTTTATCTTCTCTATCTGAGATCCCACGGTCATGGGATCAGCGGTGTTCCCCGAGAATACCTCCACCGCTACCGGAACGCCTTGCTTCGAACAAAGAAGTCCGAACACTATCTGTTTGTTGTTCTTCCTTTTATCCCTGCTGTGTCCGAAAGCGGAGAGAGAACAGGTTTCTCCTTCAAAGTAACTTGAGGTTACGTCGTAGAGAATCATGGTTCTTTCAGAGAGATGACGCTTTGCGAGAACCTTCTCTATCCACGGCTTTCTCTTCATAAGCCAGTCAAGCATCAAAAGCACTTCGTTGCCCGTAACCTCTCCAAGTCCCAGTATACGTCCAACACTGGTTGCGGCAGTTTCAGAAGACAGCATACGGGAGGTGGCAAGCTTTGAAGCGGGGGAGAGCACCCTCGTTACTATGGCCCCAATTGCTATGTCCCGTACCCTGGAGCGTTTTCTGTGCAGTACGAGGTCAAGACCAAGGTTCTTCGCGGTGCCGTACACTGCCGCCACGTGGCCGTGGGGCAGGGAACGTTTTATGGGGAAGGCTTCCTCTATGTCCTTGTATACGACACCTCCCTTGAGCATTGCCCTTATGCCGTCAACAACGTATGGAGGGAGGTGAGTGAGGTTGCAGAGGGTTTTCTTTATTATGCGGTCACCCTCTCTCCAGGCTTCTCGGAGGAGTATGGTGGGAGGGCTTTTTCTGTTGGGTATGGTTTCGACATGCAGTGACATGGGAACAATAATAACACAGTATATAGTAGTGTCAAGGGAAAAAGAAAAAACGAGGCAACAATAACATGGGAACAAAAAGACAGGTAAAAACTCACCTGATTCCTAAAAAACTCAATTGTGACAGCGAGTTACGAAAGGATTCAGGCTTTTTTAGCCTGTGAAGTTCGGTTTAACCAGAAAACCCAGTACAGAAAGGACAGGACCATTCTCCGCAACTCCAGGTTTTGGTTATTGACTGTGGGCAAGACCGTAAAACAGCAATTGGTCGGCCCACAATTCTATTTGTACACCGTTTGTTTCATAGACGCCTGGTTCAACATCTTTTATGTCATCGGTCATCGGCAAAACATATAAAGTGTGAATGATCCGGCTGTTACGGTGGCTCAACTTCAATTGAGCTGCCCGGTGACCCTGAATGGTGCAATACTTGCCGCCTATGAGGATGAAGTCTTGGATCAACTCGTCACGGCGCGGCCGGATGGGAAAGTCCAATTTGCTAAGTGCGGCTTGTACAACGGCGTACTGATCTGATTTCGCCACCAGAGCACCGTGCTGCAAGTGATTGTGTCTGATTTCAGTAACCACCTGATGGGTAAGGCTGCTGTCCGTGCTCATGTGCGACCACAACCCAATTCCGATTGTCAGCAATACGACTGCGGCCAGCGGGATAAGATAAGAAACACGGTGGCGGGTTCTGCCTATCTCATGCACGGAGGCCTGTATTGCCGTGATCCTGTGCGAAGCAATGCGCTTGCTTCGATAGTAGTTCTTGAGTTCTTGCTCCAAGTTCTTCATGATGCTCAGTCAGCTGCGTCTAGGGCAGCCAATTTTTTCCTACTTCTATGTATGAGACTCAGGACGGTTCCCCGCGGTCTACCGGTGAGAGCGGCAATTTCATTAGCGGAGTAACCCTCGACGATATGTAGAAACAGGGCTTCCCGCTCAATGTCCCGCAGCTTGGAGAGCATCTGTTCTATCGCAACTTTCGTTTCTTCTCCAGTGTCCTTGCCTGAAGCCGAGAAGGGCTCGTGTTCGCCGGTGAGCGTGACGAACCGGACACGTTGACGTCTGCGGTATTGGTCGATGTATAGATTTCGGATAGTTGTAAAGAAAAGAGCCTTTGTTGTCACCGTTCCATACCGCTGATGTAATTTCAGCCAAGCAGTCTGCACCAGATCCTCAGCATCATGATGGTGATGCGTGAGTGCGTAGGCATACTGAAATCCGCTCTGTAACAGTTCTTCCGCACTGAGTGATAGTAATTCTGGCATGGCTTCGCGCGGCTAGGCACGACCCCGGCCGCCTCTGCCGCTTCCTAGTTTTGTACCTGGTTCAGTCTTCCAGATGATACTTCCGTTTGACGTCCCCGACCTTGTGTACAATGCCTTGTAAAGCTCTGAACTTGCCGTCTTTTTCGATCACCATGAAATCGAGGTCAAAATAAGTGCCGTTGCGGTCGTAGAAATCTGCGCAACTGATGTAGTAATCGGCCTTTTTCACGATCCCGTCATGTAACTTTGCGAGTTTCAGCTTGAGGACATCATCCGTGATTGTATCATACAGGATGTAATGCCCGTTCACAGTGTTCTGGCCAATATGTTCCTGCATGGCTGCCTGGATCGCGCGGCGCTTCTCCCCCTTGATGTTCGGGTCGTTGGCGGCAAAAGTGCTGAGAGTGAAAGCCAGTAAAATCAGTATTACCATAATGCTCTTCATGTTGTATGCCTCCTTTAACATGAGTGGTTACATATTAGAGACGAACAGGATGCTCTTCTGATTGCGCCAAGGGGTTAAGAAATTTTTTTGTCAGGACTGTTGCATTTGTGAAAACTGTTTCTATAATCTATGTAAAATTTTTTCAGGGGGGACCAAATGACCAATAGAAGGAATGAGAAAAAAGTAAGAGATCTTGTTGAGATGATGCAGGATCCCGACGGTTCCGGCTACATCGGAAGCGACTGCGACGCCATGGAGCTTTACGAGCAGGAGCTTGAGGAGATGGAGGGAACCGACAGTCTTTACGACGGGGAACTTGATTTTAACTGAGCTTCCTGCTCAAGCCCCCGCGTTTTTCTTATATGCACAAGCAGTACCGATATAGCGGCGGGCGTTACGCCTGAAACGCGGCTTGCCTGCCCTACCGATTCGGGTTTCACTCTAGACAGTTTCTGGACGATTTCATTTGAAAGTCCCGGGATGCTTCCGTATTCGAGTTTCTCCGGGATTTTCATGCTCTCGAATTTCCGCAGTTTCCCGACTTCTTCTTTCTGCCTTTTTATGTAGCCTTCGTATTTTACTTCCATCTCTATCTGCGCTCCGAGCTTCGGGGATATATCCGGGTTTGCGGCGGAGTCGATAAAGCCCAGCATTTCGTAAGTGAAGCCGGGCCTTCTCAGTATCTCTTTTAGGCTCTGGGGCTTTCTGATTCTCTGGGAACCGAGATTCTCAAGAATCCTGTTTGTCTTCTCGTTTGGAAACACCTTTTCGTTCTCAAGCCTTTCAAGTTCGTTTTCAAGTCTGGTTTTTCTTGTGCGAAACTCCTCCATCCGCTCGTCACTCAGAAGTCCTATGGCGTGTCCCAGCTCTCCGAGCCTCAGGTCGGCGTTATCCTCCCTCAGTATGAGCCTGTACTCAGCCCTCGATGTAAACATCCTGTAGGGCTCATCGACTCCTTTTGTGACTAGGTCGTCAATCAGGATTCCTATGTAGGCTTCTGAGCGCCCGAGTACGAAAGGATCTTTTCCCTTCACCCGAAGCGCTGCGTTTATCCCCGCTATGAGTCCCTGGCTTGCCGCCTCCTCGTAGCCCGTGGTTCCGTTTACCTGCCCTGCGAAGAATATGTTTGCGAGAAGTTTCGATTCAAGGGACGTCCCGAGCTGCGTGGGATCGAGGAAGTCATATTCGACCGCGTATCCAGGCCTCATTATTTCCACGTTGTGGAGTCCTTCCATGGTTCTTGAAAATTCATACTGAACTTCGATGGGAAGGCTGGTCGAAATTCCGTTGGGATAGATCTCATAGGTGTTTCTTCCCTCCGGTTCAAGAAATATCTGGTGGCGGTTCCGGTCGGGAAACTTGACCACCTTGTCCTCTATCGAAGGGCAGTATCTTGGACCTATTCCCTTTATGAGGCCCGAGTAGAGAGGGGATTTGTCCATGTTTTCGTTTATCACGCGGTGGGTTTCCTCATTCGTGTAGGTTATGTAGCATGGCATCTGCTGCGTCGTGATTTTTCCGGGGGAAAAGGAAAAAGGCACCGGGTCTTTATCTCCATCCTGCCTCTCGAGCCTGTCCCACTCGATAGTTCTTCCGTCAAAGCGCGGAGGGGTTCCAGTTTTAAGCCGTCCCGTCGTGAAGCCCAAGTCTGCAAAAGAATTCGATATGGCTCCCGCGGCGGCTTCCCCCGCGCGTCCTGAAGAAATCCGGGTAAGTCCTATGTGTATAAGTCCCCCGGGAAACGTTCCCGGGGTAACCACGACGGTATCCGAGAAGAACCTCTCCCCGAGAGCGGTTTTAACCCCTGCTACTTTTTTTCCGTCAACCAAAAATTCCTCGACCATCGCCTGTTTTATCTCTATGTTGGGTTCGCCCTCAAGAGCCTTTTTCATGTAGGTCCTGTAGCTTTGGCGGTCGGCCTGTATTCTGGTCGCCTGGACCGCAGCTCCCTTTCGGGTGTTAAGCCTTCTGAACTGTATGGCCGCGGTGTCGGCGGCTTTTCCCATCTCGCCTCCAAGTGCGTCTATTTCCTTTACCAGATGACCTTTTCCGACGCCCCCTATGGAAGGGTTACACGACATGAGTCCGATTGTGTCTATGTTTGCCGTGAGAACCAGAGTCGTGCAGCCCATCCTGGCCGCGGCGAGCGCAGCCTCGCAGCCCGCGTGGCCGGCTCCGATCACTATCACTTCGTATTTTTTTGAATCTGAAAGAGACATTTTTCTAAATCACCCGAGGGGGAATTTCAGTGCCAATTATAACCGTCAAAGCCCGACGGATAAAAGAAAGGCAACTTTGAGATTTTCTTTCGAGGTTTGTTCGGGACTTCGGTTTGAAGGTTAAGTTTGACGGCAGAACCGCGTAAAGATATGATCAATTTCTTGTTTGCGCTTTTTACCCGTAAACAGTTTGAACCGAGAAAGCTGAGGAAGCCGCAGAAGCCTGATCTCGGATTTGCTTCCGAACTCGAAGATGTAGGCAGATATAGGCCTGTCGGTACCGTCTCCCCACCCAGTTTTCAGCTTGCACGCTCTTCTTTCGGGCAGGTCGTAAGCGGTTTCGATTATTTTTCTTAAACGCTTTGACGTGTCCTCCCCGATGCATACAATCAGATTCGGCCGGAGGGTCTTCAGTATTTTTAGCCATATCTTTTCTCCGAAATCAAAAGCTTCCTCTTTGGTGGGCTTAAGCTCCCCCACGTCTCGAGACCTGAAAGGCACGAAGTAGCCGGACAAAGTTGATTCAATCAGCTCGCGCAGAGCGCCCGGGCAATTCGTCTTTTCGCGGATTTTCCCGAACATTTTCTGAATCTGTATTTGCAGCCTGTCTTTTCCGCGGTCATTCCCACTCCAGATCTCATCTAAGTAGGGGCTGCCTTCCTCGCAACTGGGGGAGGGGTGGTCGTGGCGTACTCTACTCCCGCCTGGATTCAGTGTAATAAAGGCTATCTCAGGGTTGCTTTTAATACGGTTTTCGAGCAGGTCAGAAACCTCCAGCCGAGTTCATAGCCATGTTCCTTATAGAAATTTTCTATTTGATCTACGATATCTTGAAAAATTTTGTCTGGCATTTTCTTAGAAACAGGAAACATACACGATTGGGTTGTGCCTGAAAGAAATTAGAAGTTCCGTTTATATCTGTAGCATCTTGATTTGTACCCCGGTTGAGGTACATCGATAGCTGATGGAGGTATTTTATGGCTAAGACTGAAATGATACGCGTCCGAATGGAGCCTGAGCTCAAGCAGGAGGTGGAAAAAATTTTCACCGCACTGGGTCTGTCCCCGACTGAGGCGATTAACCTGTTCTACAAAACAGGTTGCCTTTCATAACGGCTTGCCTTTTACGTTAAGAATTCCCAACGAAGAGACCCTAGAAGCTATTCGCCAAGTACGTTCAGGAAAAGGTCTTATTAGATATAGCAGCGTCAATGAACTGATGGATGAGTTTGACGATGGGCAAACTGCGCACAACCACGCAGTTCAAACGGGACCTGAAAAAAGCTGGGAAAAGGGATAAGGGTCCTGACAAACTCCTTAGCGTAGTTGCAAAACTGATTGTCGGCGAACCGCTTGACCGAATTAACAGGCCACGCCGTTTGGTGGGTGACTGGTCTCCCTGCTGGGAGTACCACATAGAACCTTGACTGGCTCCTTGTTTGGGATGAAGATGAGGAGTCAGTAACGCTGATCCAGACCGGAACTCATTTGGAGTTATTCAAGTGATGCTGAGAGGATATCTCAGTCCTGATAAATATCTGTAGTTTGGAAGGTATGAAGTCTCGCGTCGGCTTTTCTGCCGTCTGGTGAATAAGACGCCATCAAGCAATCGGATAATTTTTTTCATGCTTTTGTCCAAGGATCAATTAGCTTAATCCCCATTCCTGCAAAATCCCGGATATTTCGTGTCGCTACAGCCATCCCGCGCGAATGCGCAATGGCTGCGATCTGACAATCGGTCAGAGAGACAGGCCGACCGGCAGTACGGCAGTCGGCCGCAATCTTAGCGTAGGACCGAGCTGCCTTACTATCAAACGGCAGGATTCTGCCAATGAAGTCTTCGCGCAACATTCCTTCAATCTCAACGGCCAGTGCATTTCTGCGCCGACCCTCTGGCATGGTTTCAAGACCGTAGCGCAGTTCAGCCTCACTCACGGCTGAAAAGAAGAGGTTTTTCGCTTCCTGTCCGGCTACCCAAGCCTGCACAACCGGGGATGGCGATGGGCGTATAAGTTCAGAAACCACATTGGTGTCGAGAACGACCATCTCGTCAGCCTCACTCGAACCTGGGTGGTTCCGGTAAAGGTTTGCGAGCGGGCAACTGCAACTCTACGCCGCCTAAAGGAGCAAATCGAGCGCGTATGGCGCTTAAAAGATTTGTTGGAGGATTCTCTTGTTTAACTGCCTCGTGCAGAATGGCGCGGACTTCTTCCTCTACAGAACGCCCGTGACCTGCTGCTCTTTTGCGTAACTGCGTTTTCACTCCATTATCAAGATTGCGAATTGTAATGCTTGCCATAACCTCACCATCTGTTGGTTAAATCTCTTGATACTCTAAATCATTATTATAATAAATCCAGATCGTTGCTTGAACCGTGTGCAACTGTTAGAATTTTGCAACGATGGTATCTTCCGATTTTCTAGAATTTATACGCTCCGTGCGGGACCAATTAGTCCGCAATATCTTTCAGACCGAGACGGATGTCCGTGAAATGATTGTTTCGCCGGTTCTTGGACACTTGGGCTGGCCGCGAAATCCCTTGTGTATACGTTCAGAATATTCGCTTGGTAATCTAAAAGTAGATTATGGCCTCATGATCTCCGAGAATAGCAGCACTCCGCGATGCATAATTGAGGTCAAGGCGGTAGGCAATTTAGCAAATGCTGACCGTCAGCTTTTTGAGTACGCGTACAAAGCGGGTGCTCCTATAGCCGTCCTTACTGATGGAAAGCAATGGATGATTTACCTCTCGATCGGCGGCGGAGAATTTCAAGAAAAGCTTGTCCGCACCTTTGATTTTACCAAGAACGATCCCGAGGAAATAGCTAAAGGGCTTGATCGTTATTTGTCATTTGATAATACGTGTTCTGAGCAGGCTAGAAGGAACGCCGAGGATGATCGCGATAAGCGAATTACAAAAGATATGGCGAAAAAGCAAATTCCCGTTGCTTGGAAAAATCTACTTAAGGTAAATCCTGACAGGCTTATTAACTTGTTGATTGAGGAGACGTCACAGTTTTCAGAATACCCTCCGGCTAGATCGGATGTGGAAGAGTTTCTTAAGAACCTAAAAGCCCCTGAACAAGAACCCGAACTTTTTTCTCCCAATAAGCAGCAAGAATCTGAACCTGAAAAACCCAAGAAAAAGTCTGTTAGGGAAACCAGTTTTATTTTTCTGGATGAGAGATACACGGAAAAGAGCATGGCAGATGCGTTCGCAAAAATCATGGGGATTCTGGCCGTGAGAGATAAAGATTTTCTCTCTCGCCTTGCATCTAGCCTTCCGGTCGGAGGAAGCAGAAAATGGTTGTCTCGAAATCAAGAGGGGTTAGGAAGACACGCGTGGGCGAGAAAACTTCCAGGAGGTTGGTTTTTAAATACGCATTCGTCAACTGCCGAGAAGATCAGAATTTTGCGAAAAGCTTGCGAAGTCGCCGGAATTCCTTTCGGAAAACCAGGAGGATTGAAAATCTTTTCCTGATAGAAGTCTTGCCCGCTCCGTTGAATTTACTATCGCCGGTATTATTATACTTTTTATAAGAGGAAGCCACTGTTTTTCTTGGGGCTTGGAAAATATTTCGGAGGGGTTTTTAAAAAATGAATACACTTAAAAGTCTTTTTCTGCTCGCTTTTCTTTCCGCCATTCTGGTTTGGGTAGGGGGCATGATAGGCGGCAAAAATGGCGCCTTAATAGCGCTTGTTCTCGCGGGAGTTATGAATTTCGCAAGCTACTGGTGGAGCGACAAGATTGTTCTCAGAATGTACAAGGCAAGCGAAGTCGGAAGGGATGACGCTCCCCAGCTTTATTCCGACGTGGAGGAGCTTGCCCAGATAGCCGGGCTTCCGATGCCCCGGGTCTACGTAATCCCTGAACAAGCTCCAAACGCCTTTGCCACGGGACGGGATCCGCACCACTCGGCCGTTGCGGTTACTCAGGGAATCACGCGGCTTTTGAACCGGAATGAGCTTAGAGGCGTAATCGCCCACGAGCTTGCCCATATAAAGAACAGAGACATACTGATCGGTTCCGTGGCGGCGACGATCGCGGGTGCCATCAGCTACCTTGCCTACATGGCGCAGTTTGCAGCCATTTTCGGAGGGGGAGGCGGCGGCAGAAGAGGTGGCGGGGGAATGCTGGGACTTTTGGCCATGGCAATTATTGCTCCTATGGCGGCCATGATCGTGAGGATGGCCATATCGAGAACAAGGGAGTTCGGGGCGGATAAGACCGGGGCGGAGATATGCGGGAATCCTCTTTATCTCGCCGACGCGCTTCGAAAGCTCCAGGCGGGAGCGTCAAGAATTCCTCTTCAGGTAAGCGAACAGGCGGCTGAGAGCACGGCGCACATGATGATAGTGAGCCCGATGATCGGGGGAGGTTTCGCGAAGCTTTTCAGCACGCATCCTCCGACCGAAGAGAGAGTCGCCAGACTGGAAGCCATGGTCGGCGGCGCTTCTCTTTAACCCGGAAGAAAGAATTCTTCAAAAGGATCACATGAAAGCACGACCGCTTATCGGGATAACGACTGACCTTGAGAACAAATCCAACTTTATAGAGTCTGCCTACTCAAAGGCAGTTGAGTTCTACGGCGGCGCGCCGGTTCTGATTCCCACGGTTGCAGAAGCTTCACACTCGGATTTTCTGTTAAATATAGTCCGTGCTATTGACGGGCTTCTGATACCGGGCTCAAAAGATATGGACCCGAAATTCTACGGCGAGTCCCCGCACCCCGCCATAAATTCTATGAACCCCGAGAGAACTGAAACGGAATTCAGCGTCCTGCGCCTTGCGCTTGAAAGGGACATGCCGGTTTTGGGGATATGCGGAGGCATGCAGTTCATAAACGTTTTCCATGGCGGTTCAATCCATCAGGATATAAAAGTGCTTCTGCCCGACGCGCTTTGTCATGAGGGGGGCGAGGTTCACGGCGTCACGGTTCTTGCGGACACGGTCTTCGCCGGTTTTACGGAAGAAGAGGAATTCGAGATAAAAAGCTACCATCACCAGGCGATAAACAGGGTGGGAGAAGGTCTTCGGATAAGTGCCTTGGCCCCTGACGGAATAGTGGAAGGGTTTGAGTCCGCAGACGGCCGCCTCATGGGTTTTCAGTGGCATCCCGAGCTTGAGCGGACCCGCCTCTCAGAACTGATTTTCACCCGGTTTCTCTCAGAAGCCGCCCGGGCGGCGGACGGTTCCTCTAGTATCGGGTAATTTTATCTCAGTATTCTTACCCCCGCTGGGAGCCTCTGGGTTGAAGTTCATAAGCATTATCGGTGCGAGAGAGCACAATCTCAAGAACATAGACGTCAAAATACCTAGGCGGAGCTTTACCGTCGTTACGGGAGTTAGCGGTTCGGGGAAGTCTTCTCTGGTTTTTGACATACTTTTTGCGGAGGCGCAGAGAAGGTTCATGGAGTCCCTCTCTTCCTACGCAAGGCAGTTCGTCGAGAAGCTTGACAAGCCGGACGTCGATTTCGTCGAGGGTCTTTCCCCGTCTGTTTCGGTTGACCAGAAGACCTTTCACAGAAACCCGCGCTCGACCGTCGGGACGATTACCGAGATATATGATTACATGCGCGTGCTTTTCTCCGTGGTCGGAGAGCCTCACTGCTATGAGTGCGGCGAGGAAATATCTTCCCAGACCCCCTCGAGCATGATCGAGAGGATTTGCGAAGAAGCGGGCAAAAAACCCGTGAGCGTGTATTCACCTGTAGTTCAGGGAAGAAAAGGGATATACAGAAAAGAGCTTGAGGACATGAGGAGGGAGGGCTTCGTAAGGGTAAGAATTGACGGAGAAACCTACGACCTCGAAGACGACATAGAGCTCTCCCGAAACAAAAAGCACACAATCGAACTTCTGGTGGACAGTATAGTGCTGCGCAACGAGAGTTCAAAGCAAAGGCTCTCAGACGCAATCTCTCTGGCGCTCAAGAGGTCGGGCGGGCTTTTGAAATGCGAGATCGAAGGCGGAAAGACTCTTACTTTCAGCGAGCATTTTTCCTGTCCCCGCTGTGCGATAAACTACCCGGAGATATCCCCGAGGCTTTTTTCCTTTAACAGTCCCTACGGGGCGTGCGTGAACTGTCAGGGACTCGGGTTCGAAACGTTCTTCGACCCCGAACTGATAGTGGAAGACCCCGGGAAGACACTTTCCAAGGGAGCTATAAAACCGTTTGAGGATTCAAAATACATCGCGCGGATACTTAAGGGACTCTCCGAGCATTACGGGTTCGCGCTCGACGTGCCGTTTTCCCGGCTTTCTGAATCGCACAAGAAAAAGATATTGTACGGCTCAGGGGCGGAGAGGATAAGTTTCAGGAAGGCGAGAAGGGGAAGACTGAGGGAGTACACTGCGACTTTCCCGGGGATCGTCGGCATGCTGACGGAATGGTACTCGGAAACCCAGTCGGAGGAACTCCGGGAGAAGCTATCAAAGTACATGAGAACAGTTCCGTGCAGAATGTGCGGCGGAGCTAGGCTCAACAAGATCGCTCTTTCTGTGCTTTTCAGGGGAAAGACTATATCGGATCTTGCGGGGATGGCGGTCTGCGATCTCGTTTCTTACTTCGGGTCGCTTAAGCTCTCGGACAGGGAAGGAGTGATTGCCGGGGAAGTGGTAAAGGAAATATCCTCCCGCCTCGATTTTCTGGGCGATATAGGGCTTGGCTACGTGAGTCTTGAGCGTACGGCTCCGACTCTTTCGGGAGGAGAGGCTCAGAGGGTGAGGCTCGCGACTCAGGTGGGCTCGAAGCTTACGGGAATAACGTACGTGCTTGACGAACCCTCCATAGGACTTCACCCGAAAGACAACAGAAAACTGGTGGAAACGCTTAAAAACATACGGGACATGGGCAACACTGTCATTGTTGTTGAGCATGACGAGGAAACCATAAAGAGTGCGGATTTTGTGCTTGACGTTGGCCCGGGAGCTGGCGAGCTTGGAGGGGAGGTTGTCTGCTCTGGAAGCGTCGGAAAAATCTCCCGTTGTGCCGGTTCGGTTACCGGAAAATATCTTTCGGGGAAAAAGAAGATCCCGGTCCCCGGCTCAAGGCGCTCTTCAGACATCCGGGTCGGAGTGCGGGGAGCTTTCGGGAACAATCTGAGGAAACTCGACATTGATTTTCCTCTTGGAACGTTTATATGCGTGACGGGAGTTTCTGGTTCCGGGAAAAGCACCCTTGTTGTCGACACTCTTTACAACGGTCTCTCAAGGAAGCTTAACAGGAGCAGAAACCGCGTTGCTCCCCATGGAAAAATTACCGGCGTTGAAAATCTCGACAAGGTCATAAAGGTCGACCAGAGCCCGATAGGGAGAACCCCGAGATCAAATCCTGCAACTTACACCGGTGTGCTTACCGAGATAAGAAAAATCTTCTCCATGCTTCCCGAGGCCAAGGTGATGGGATACGGACCGGGCCGTTTCAGCTTTAACCTCTCGCAGGGAAGCTGTGCCGGGTGCGGGGGGAGCGGAACCGTTAGAATCGAAATGCATTTTCTTCCCGACGTTTACGTCATGTGCGAAGTGTGCGGAGGGAGAAGATATAATGACGAGACTCTGGCGATCAGGTACAAGGGCAAGAGCATCTCGGATGTTCTTGAGATGACGATAAAAGAGGCGGCGGAATTTTTCGAGAACATACCGAAGATTTCAGGGAAACTTAGGGTACTAAACGACGTGGGTCTCGGCTACGTGAGGCTTGGCCAGCGGGTGACGACCCTTTCCGGAGGGGAGGCGCAACGCATAAAGCTCGCAAGGGAGCTTGGGAAAAGAGCCCCTGGAAAAACCCTCTACGTGCTTGATGAACCCTCGGTCGGGCTTCATTTCGACGACATACAGAAGCTCGTTTCGGTAATACACAGGCTCGTGGATCTCGGAAATACCGTAGTTGTAATAGAGCATAATCTGGACATCATAAAGTGCGCAGACCACGTGATCGACCTTGGGCCCGGGGGTGGAGAGGATGGAGGAGAACTTGTGGCTTCCGGTACCCCTGAGCAGATATGCGGGGTTGGCGATTCGCACACGGCTTTTTATCTTAGAGGAGTTTTGGAAAATGGGTTCGCGGGGAGCTAAGAATTGGAAATAGTGCAGTCGATAATCCTCGGTCTTATACAGGGAATAACCGAGTTTCTTCCCGTCAGCAGCACCGCTCACCTGTTTCTGGTTCCGTGGCTTTTTTCTTGGCAGGATCAGGGTTTGCCTTTCACGGTTGCTCTTCACGTAGGGAGCCTCTTCGCGATTCTTTACTGTTTCAGGGAAGAACTTGTGCTCATCATACGGGATTTCTTCTGCGGCTTGAAGTCTTTTTCATTCGAGGGGCGTCAGGATGGGAGAACGGGGGTCTATCTAATAGTTGCCACGCTGCCCGCGGTTGCGGCCGGGTTTTTATTTGAGCGTTACGCCTCCAGCGTGCTTCGCGACCCGGTTCCAGTTGCCGCCTTTCTTCTGGGTTTCGGGGCGCTTCTTTACATTTCCGACAGAAAGACTACGGCGAGCAAAACTCTTCGGGACATGAACCTTGTCGACGCGCTTTTTTTCGGCGTGGCGCAGGCCTTTGCGATTCTGCCTGGGGCTTCGAGAGCGGGCGTTACGATTACCGGAGGGCTTTTTAGGAACTACAGAAGAGAAGAAGCCGCGCGGTTTTCATTTCTCCTGGCCATACCCGTCATAGTGGCTGCCGGGGTTTTCGAGATCAGGCATCTGGGATATGCGGAGATGTTCCGATGGTCTTTCGCTCTCGGGGTAGCGACTTCTTTTGTCTCGGCGCTTTTCGCTATCCGATTTCTGCTGGACTATGTGAAAACAAGATCATTTACTGTTTTTGTAGTTTACAGGGCGGTTCTTGCGGTCCTGATAATTGCCGTGTATTTGCGGATATTTGGATGATTATGTCTATAAGTGTGGTTCCGTCGAATCTAGCTATCGCAGGTAACTGAATTCGCCTGAAAAGCGTTCATGTCGGCAAGTCGGGCCGTAAAATGCACATTTAAATTCTCCTTTGGAGACACCTCGGAGGTTGTTTCGGACCATTAAGGAAATATTTTCCTTGACAGTCTGATATTCATACCTTAAAGTTATGGTGTCGCACATGCGAAAATTTATTTTTAAGGAGAGTTTAAATGAATAAAACCACTATGGAATTTGTAACAGAAGTTATAGATGGCGATACGTTCAAGGGAAACTACGGTAATCCATCAGTCCGGTTGGCAGGCTTCGATGCTCCAGAACTCAATACACCACAAGGAGTTTATGCAAAAGCTTATCTCGAGAATTTAATTTATGGGAAAATGGTGTCCATTGAAACGATTACCGCTGATGTATATGGTCGTCATATAGCTAATGTTAAGTTAGAAGTGGAAAATATATCAGTGAACGAGGAAATGAGGAAGAGGTTTAGTAGAAATTAACAATAGAGTATTTACAGTGGGATACACACAAAAAATTGTATTAATTTGTGTGGCAAAATATTCGGATACAGTTGCCGTAGGGGGTAATCATGATTGATGCAAAGCAACTTGGAAGTCAATTGCGTAAGGTCAGGGAGCTATGCGGTCTGAGTCAAGAGGCTGTTGCCCATGAACTTAAACTGCCCCGCACTGCTTTAACTAACATAGAAAATGGCAATCGAAGGGTATCTATCCTTGAACTTACTAAGTTGGCCGAGATCTATAAGTGTTCCCCATCTTTTTTCCTTGAGAAAAGCGAAGAATCACGGACCGAAGATATTATGGTTGTTCTACATAGAGTGCTTCCTGAAAGGATGAACGATCTGGAGAACAGATCCTCCGTGCGGTGTATTGTAGATCTGTATCGTGAAGGTGCAGGATTGCTGAGGATACTTAATCGAGAGGTTTATGCAGAAATCCCAAACTATGCTGCTGAGATGAAATCGGCAGGTATTGCCATCCAGCAAGGGGAAAGAGTCGCTCATGAGGAACGCTACCGACTCCGCCTTGGCGATGCACCGATTCGCGACATTGCGGAATTACTGAGTGAACAGGGGGTCTGGACGGCGGCAGCTGATCTTCCGGACAGTATGTCCGGTCTGTTTATTCATAATCAGTCTACTGGTTTTGCGGTCTTGGTTAATGCAGGCCATTGGCTGGAGCGTCAACGTTTTTCTTATGCTCATGAGTACGCTCATGTCCTTTTTGACCGTGAGCAGTCAGTTAGAATGACGCTCCGGAAAAATTCTTTGGAGCTTGCAGAAATGCGCGCGAATGCCTTCGCTTCAGCATTCCTCATGCCATCCGGCGGAGTGACGCAGTGGTTAAACAGTATTGGTAAGGGTCATCCTAGTAGGCTTACACAAACCACCTTTAATGTTGCTGATGGTTCTGCGACGCAGGCGGAGATACGTCCTCGTTTAGGTTCTCAGGTTATTACTTGCCAAGATGTTGCGGTTTTAGCGCGTCGTTTCTGCGTAAGTTATGATGCTGCGGTTTGGCGACTAAAAAATTTGAATCACGTTAACTCTGCCAAAGCCCATGCTCTTCTTAGTCAAAAAGAAATAGCTAAAGGACATATAAAGCTGCTTGATAAGGACAACCAATCTAGGCGTCCTGAACAGGAATTTCGTACTCAGCTTATGTCGTTGGCAATCGAGGCATTTAGACGAGAGAAAATATCGCGTGGTCGTCTTCTTGAAATTGGAAGAAAGCTTGAGGTTGAAGGGGAACAGTTGCTTGAGATGGCCGAAACCATCCGCACCAGTTAATAGAAGGTACACACGATTTGTCTCAACTTCATGTCATTGTGGATGCTTCTGTGCTTATCAATTTCCTGCGTATTGATCGTATGGACCTAATTGGGGCTCATCCGGGTTCTTTCATAGTAACCGACGAAGTTGCCACCGAAATCAGCTATCCCGATCAGAAAAGCTGTTACGAAGCCGCTTTATCTTCTGGCTACCTTATTCAACAGAAAATTGATGACCCGCTAGAAGTTGAGCAGTTTCTCCGCCTTGACCTTAAGTATGGCCAATACTTGGGTGCGGGTGAATTATCTGCAATTGCGGTTGCTCTCAGACGCAATTGTTTATTGGCAATTGACGACAATCGTGCGGTCAGGGATGCACTGAGGGAGATTGGTCTCAGCGATAGACCTGATCGTATTATACGAACACAAGACATAATCGTGGAATTAATAAAACGGAATCTTCTTGCCCTTGAAGAGGCTGAATCTATAAAGGTTGACTGGGAGACCAACCATCGGTTCGCATTAAAATTTCCATCCTTCAGAGAACTATTATACGGAGCCTCGCGTGCTGAATAAACTTTAAAACCTTGTTTCGTGAATTGGGAAACCAAACAGGAAAGAAGTGCTATGAAACGAAGGTGTTTTTTTGAAGAACAGTTTTTTTCACCGCCTTCAAAACTGCTTGATGAATAATACCATTTGTTGCCAAAACTCCTTTATTCCCATGGAGCTTCCTACCGACGGAGAAATCAAGCGGTTTTCCTGAAGAGTCCGTAACAGTTCCTCCGGCTTCCTTGACGATTATGTACCCAGCGGCATGGTCCCATATGTTTTCCTTGTAATCTTTGTGCGGAGGGGGACGAAGGTAAATGGAAGTGTCTCCTCGGGCTA
The DNA here is from genome assembly GCA_964429945.1 of uncultured Spirochaetia bacterium. Taxonomy (GTDB): domain Bacteria; phylum Desulfobacterota_D; class UBA1144; order Nemesobacterales; family Nemesobacteraceae; genus Nemesobacter. Next base: position 17,290 of record CAYSDX010000015.1, read on the forward strand.
GAACTGCGTATTTGCACTGGCTGTCCATTCTTACGGGTTTTGCGCTTATATCGAGGGACCGGGCGATTTTCCCTGAGAATTCATAGGATGAATCCGGGGCCTCAACAGATTCGCACATGACGGCGTCTGAGGCTTTTTTAATTCCGGATACCGAAATGCGTGTCTGGGGACTTCCTGAAAGCCCCAATTGGTAGGAGCCCTGCCCCTTCTCGGCGAAAAATACGAACCCCTTTTCTCCGCCCGCGCCGTTGGTTGCATTCGCTCCCAGCTCGGGGCACCCCAAGATGCCCAGAACAACTTCTCCATCTTCGATTAGCCCAAGCGCGATTGCGTACTGGCGTTTCGCGAGAAAACCCCTTGTTCCGTCAATCGGATCGAGCGTCCAGAATCTTTCGTTTCTCCCGGCCCCGTGATTTCCTCTGTTGATCATGCGCAGTATTTCGTCCGGGGTTCTTCCAGGAAGAAGTTCCGCGAGATGGTTTCTGAGCTTTTCCCCGCAGTCGTCCTCAAGACAAAGCGAGGTTTCCTCGGCCACTATGGGGATTTCGGGAAAAGCGGCCGAGAGTTCCTCGTTTATTAACGCCTGCACGAAAAAATCCGCGAGGGTGACCGGGGAACCGTCTGTTTTGTAAAGCGCTTCGCGGAACTCGGGTTTCCCCCGCATTCTCACGCAGGCTCTGGCTGCCTTTGTTACAGCGTTAAGCCCCACCTTTTTTTCCAGCTCAAAGCCCATTTTTGTCAGATTTCGCGCTTGAAGGAAAGCCGCAGTGGTTTCTCAGGTTTTCGTTACGAATGTCGGGCTCTCCGGGGAAATTTCAAAGTCGACCCCGGTGTGACAAAGCGCTATTCCGTCTCCCTTTTTAAGCGTGTAACTAGTTTCCGAGTGGTTAAGGTCCACTTCTATCAGATTATCCAGGATCGTGATGGAGAAACTGAGCCTGAGCATTTCTTCCGGCAGGTTGGGAGAGAACTCAGGTTTTTTTCCCGTATTGGCGAGCCCGGCGAATCCGAACACGAACATCATCCACGTCCCTCCCATGGAAGCTATGTGACAGCCGTCAACGGTGTTTCGTCCCATGTCTCCCAGATCCATGAAAACTGCGTTTTCCGCGTATTCCATCGCCTTGTTCATGCGCCCGACCTTGGCGGCCACCGTGCCCTGTATGCAGGCCGAAAGCGAAGAGTCTCCCGTGGTGAGAGGATCGTAGTAATCAAAATTGCGTCTTTGCTCCTCCCGAGAGAACTCTTTTTCCAGGAGGAACATCGCGAGCACAAGGTCCGACTGCTTTACCACCCTGTGGCGGTAGATTACCAGTGGATGGTAGTGGAGCAGTACGGGGTATTTATCTTCCGGGATGTTTTCAAAATCCCATTTTTCCTTTTCGAGAAAGTAGTTGTCCTGAGGGTGTATTCCGAGTTTTTTGTCATAAGGTATGTACATGTGACGTGCGGCTTTTTTCCAGTCCTTGATTTCCGAGATGCGGAGGTCGGTTTTGTGGGCGAGGCTTTTGAACAGCTCTGGCTCGGTTTCCTTGAGTTTTTCAATCGTGGCGGCGGCGAGTCTTAAGTTCTCGCGGGCCATGAGATTGGTGTAGGTATTGTTGTTCACCACGGTGTTGTACTCATCCGGGCCCGTGACACCATGTATTTCAAATTTTCCCCCTCCAGAGTTCGAGTAGAATCCAAGGTCGCTCCAGAGCCTGGCCGTTTCAATCAGGATTTCCGCTCCGTACTTGGAGACGAAACCGTGATTTCCCGTAACGTTCACGTATTTTCTGAGCGCGTAGACTATATCGGCGTTTATGTGGTACTGTGCGGTTCCGGCGGCATAATAGGCGGATGCCTCTTCCCCGTTTATTGTTCTCCAAGGGAACATAGCTCCCTTCTGGTTAAGCCTTCTTGCGTATTCCCTTGCCTTATTGAGCATGCTGTAGCGGAACTTGAGCAGGTTCTCCGCGATAGTCGGCGAGGTGTAGATGAGAAAAGGCATCAAGTATATTTCCATGTCCCAGAAGTAGTGGCCGTCATAACCTGCTCCGGTCAGTCCTTTGGATGGCACGCCGGCTCCTTCAACCCTTGCCGATGACTGGTACATCTGGAAAAGGCTGAATCTTATTGCCTGCTGGAAGGATAGGGTCTGCTCGTCGCTGCACATTTCCACGCGCACGTCGCTTCTTTCCCAGAACTCGTCGAGGTATTTTCGCTGTCCCTCAAGCAGATCCGAAAATCCGAATTTCTTGGCTCTTTTAAGGCTTCTCCTAGCCCTCTCCCGAAGCTCTTCGTTTGTGTGCGGAGCGGTTCTGGTGGTGTGGTAGGTCATGTACTTGGTAAGGCTTATAGGTTCTCCCTTGCGGGCGTCGACCATAAAAACCACTTTTCCGCGGTCATCCGCTGCCCTGCTTGTGTAGGAAAAATCGCAGTTTGTCTCAAGCGTGTGCTCGATTCCCGAAGTGATCGTCATCTTGCTGTTTCGGGTCGAATGACAGAGAATCACGCTTGTGTCCTGCGCATCGCTAAGGCATGGTTCCAAGACTCGGTGCTCAAGCCTGCTCGCCCTTCGCGGGTCCCCTCCGTTACCATGGGTCTGCTGTTCCTCATCCCCTTCCGCGTAGTTTTCGTGATCAACTATTTCCGAAGATATGATCACAGGGGCCTTGTCGTTAAGAACCGTTACTTCGTAGGACATGGCGGCCAGGTGGCGGTGTTCCAGGGAAACCAGCCTTTTCGACCTTATCGATATCTGTTTGCCGGAGAACATTTCCCATACGAGGTTTCTCTCGACCACGCCGTTTTTCATGTCAAGGGACCTCTCGAAGTGAAGAAGAGTAGCGGTCGGGAGGTAAAAGGGCTCGTCGTCCACGTAAAGCTTGATTATCTTCGAGTCTGGAACGTTCACTATGGTCTGTCCCATCTTCGTGAACCCAAAGGCTTCCTCTCCGTATATGATGGGCCATGTTTCGTAAAAACCGTTCACTATGGTGAAGTTCTGGTAACTTGGGTTTCCTTCCTCAAACGCTCCGCGCATTCCTATGTAACCGTTTGATGTGCAGAAGACGGTTTCCGCAAGGCCGATCAGTTCAGGATAGAATTGCTTTTCGTTTATCCTCCACGGGTCTGGGGAGTATATGTGGGGGGCTGAGTATATGCCTTTTTTTTCTCTTTTTATCATCGAGACTTTCCCCGTGCTCTATTCTCCGAACCCGAGTTCTCCCAGGTCGCTTACGACCACGTCCGCTCCGTTTGAAAGCAGTTCATCTTTGTTTTGATTTCTCGCGACGCCGATTACGAGTCCGAAGCTCCCGCTTGCTCCCGCTGCTACCCCGGCTGCCGCATCCTCGATAACGATACTCTTTTGAGGCTCGCTTCCAAGTGCCGATGCCGCTTCAATGAACGTATCTGGCTCAGGCTTTCCCCGAAGATTTTTTTCGACCGCCGTAACTCCGTCAACTGTGACCTCGAAGAGGTTCTCTATTCCCGCGGCCGCCATCACGGCTCGGCAGTTTCTGCTTGAGGATACGACCGCCAGACGGAATCCGGCTTCCTTAAGACGGCGTACAAGCACAATGGATGTTTCATAGACTCTGGGGGATTGCTTCTCGAGGGTTTCCCCAAACAACTGGTTTTTCCTGTTTCCGAGTCCGAAAACGGACTCCTCGCCCGGCGGGGAATTTCTTTCGCCCTCGGGGAGTTCTATTCCGCGCGAGACCAGAAAGCTGCGCACGCCCTCGTAGCGAGGTTTGCCGTCGACATGCTCGAGGTAGTCGTCCATTTCGCTGAAGGGAACGAACTTCTCCCCGCTTTTGCTTGCGCGGGCGCGAAGGAACTCGTCAAACGTTTTTTTCCAGCAGGCGCAGTGAATCTTTTCGGTCGTGGTAATCACTCCGTCGAGGTCGAAAAGAACCGCGTCGTAGACATTTTTTGAGAAGATGGTTTCCCCGTCTGGAATTTTCACCTTGGCTGCGCTCGCTTCCATATTAATTCTTGCGGTCAGGGATTTCGGTAGGACCGTTTTCGCCGTGGTTAATTATACAGCATATTCCCGTGGAAAAACCACACGGAACCAAGTCAGTTTTTTTCGTGTTTTCCTGCGGCATTTTTTTGAAATCGAATTCTTTTTATGATAGTTTGATAGTCTCTTTCGAGTTTGGCCCCATCGTCTAGGGGTTTAGGACGCAGCCCTCTCAAGGCTGAAACACGGGTTCGAATCCCGTTGGGGCTACCAATCCCTCTTTTTTTGACGATTTTCTCCATTTTCCCTCTTCCTTATCTCTGGGATAGCAAAAAAAATCTCTGGGATGGCAAAAAAAGTCACCTGAAAATTGACGCAACTACTCATGATGTTTTAAACTAGTTTTGATTTGGCAGGTACTTGACGCCTGCATCAATACACACAAAGGAGGGGTAAAATGAAACTTGAGGGTAAATCCGCGATAATCACGGGCGGCAGCCTGGGAATAGGACAGGTTACGGCACTTCTTTTCGCAAACGAGGGTGCCGATGTTCTGATAACCGGCAGAACAGAAAGTACTCTTGTGGAAGCTGCGGAGCAGGCCAAGGATGCTCCCGGCAGGATAGAGTATATTGTAAGTGACGTATCTAAGGAGGAGGACTGCAAGGAGGCGGTTGAGCGTGCCATAGAGCTTTTCGGCAAAATTGACATACTGTTTAACAATGCCGGAGTGCTTCCTCTTGCGATTACTCACGAAACCTCTATTGAGGACTGGGATCAGGTGTTCGCTATTAACGTGAGGGGCACTTTCTTGATGTCCAAGTTCTCGATTCCTCACATGATCGAGCAGGGAGGAGGAACCATAATCAACAATTCCTCCATACTGGGAATTAAGGCCATACCGGGTACAGCGGCGTACAATTCCACCAAAGGAGCGGTATCGCAGCTTACAAGAAGCATGGCTCTTGAATACGGCGCAAACGGCATCAGGGTAAACTCCATAAATCCCGGAACCACCCTGACTCCAATGGTACAGGCTTTTCTTGACGATTCGCCTCCAGAGCTCGATGCATATCTGAAGGGACTTCAGCCGATAACCGGGCATCTGGGCCGTTTCGCGACCCCCGAAGAGATGGCGCACGCCGTGCTTTTCCTCTGCGACAGTGAAAACGTGGCGTACATGACGGGGGCCGAGCTTTCAGTTGACGGCGGGTGGATAGCTAACTAGTGTCTGTCAGAAAAGGTCTAACTGACTGAAATAAAACAAATTATCCTTGATTTTCTATGGTGAAGATTCTCCATATATGGTACAATTGTACCTGAGTTATCAACATATAGGGCCTTTTAAGAGAATCTTCGGA
>CAYSDX010000016.1:0-12145 GCA_964429945.1 uncultured Spirochaetia bacterium
CCGCAAAGACTTTCGCTAGAAGTTTTCTCCATCTCTACGGAGAGACCGGTGAACTGGAATCCGAAAGACCGGATTTTTCCGAAAATGGACTTGTCTTTTCAAGCAACAGGAATATAGATTCCCCAGAGCACCTCAGAGAACTTGTCTCTTCAAAGAAAAGGGGCTACATATCGATCCAAGCATATGTGGATTCTGGAGAAGAGAATTCAAAAGAACTTCTTTCCCTCCGCGCTCAGATCGAGAGAATATCATCGGTACCCGTAACTCTGGGTTTCGGCCCGAGATTTCTCCATTCAACCGGCCAACTCCACAAAGGAGACTCTGGAGAAGGGTTTTTCATTCAGGTGGTGAGCCAGAACGCGAACGATCTTCACATACCTGATGATGTCGGCTCCCCGGAATCGGTATTTTCTTTCGGGATACTCAAGATGGCGCAGGCCACGGGTGACTTCAAGTCTCTTAATGAAAAAGGAAGGGATGTAGTAAGAATCGGCATTCCATCCAAGGTTGCAGAGAACCTTGCGAAGATCACTCGACTTTTTTTGCCCTGAAGGCGGATTAGCTTCGAGATAAAAATGCCCGGGGCTCAATCCGGTTAGCCCGGGACAAGATGCTTCACTCCCAGCGCAGAACCTATTATGATGTCGTTTGCCGTACCTATAAAAAGACCGTGCTCAACTATCCCCGCCCTTCCCGACAGACGGTCCGCAAAGAAAGAAGGATCATCCATCTCTCCAGAACTCCAGTCGACGATAAAATTGCCCTGATCCGTCAGAAACGGGGAACCGTCCTGAGCAAGCCGCAGACGTGCCTCTCCTCCAAGGCTTTCAAGGAAGCCTTTTTCAGCTTCAATGGCGAATTCAAATATCTCTACGGGCAAGGGAAAGCTGCTGCCGAGCCGCTTCGAGAGCTTCGATTCATCGACGACTATTACGTTTCTCTGACTGTTCTGGGCCAGCACTTTCTCTCTCAAAAGGGCACCTCCACCCCCTTTTATAAGGTTAAAATCGGGGTCGATTTCATCCGCTCCGTCAATAGTCACATCGATCCTTCTCTGCGAACTGAGTTCAACGAGATCAAGTTCCAGAGTCTGCGCGAAATCTTTCGTTCTCTCGGAGCTTGGAACGCAGGATATGTCCGAAAGTCGGCCGTCTTTTATCCGCTTCGAAAGTTCCTCTATGGCGAACTCCGCCGTTGATCCGGTACCGAGCCCGACGAGCATCCCCGCGCGCACGAAGTCGACGGCTCTTATGGCCGCGGCCTTTTTAAGTTCTTCTTTTCCACTCATTATGAAAAAAGGTTACAAAGTTATTCTGAGTACCCGGACAGTTAACACAAGAATAATACTATACGAATAATTGCGAGATACAGTAACAAAAGAGATGAAATATTCTGAAGGCACAGTAAAAACAGGTGTCGGTTCCCAAAACCCTTTGGGCGTATACGGTTTTGTTTTAGCAGAAAAGTTTATATACTTGATAATAAGGTTGAATTACAAGACGTAAGATACAGAGTGGGTCATGGAAAATTTAAGACATATACTCAAACACAAAGGCAGCAGCGTGTGGTCGATAGGACCGGACGAGACCGTGTACAGGGCCCTTCAGATGATGGCGGAGAAAGAGATAGGCGCTCTGCTCGTGCTTGACGGAGAAAAAGTCGTTGGAATATTCTCCGAGCGCGACTACGCGAGGAAAGTCATACTCCATGGAAGATCGTCGGCCAACACGAAAATAAGCGAACTAATGATCAGGGACGTAATCTACGGATCACCCGACGACCCGATTCAGGAAAGCATGGCCGTCATGACGGAAAACAAGATAAGGCATCTTCCCGTAATAGAAGACGGTAAGCTCTGCGGGATGGTAACAAGTGGCGACATCATAAACCACATCATTTCCCGCCAGAAATTCGAAATCGAGGCGCTCAAAAAATACATAACCGGAGGTTACTGATCCCCGACTGCCAGTCTGTTGATAAGGAGCAGGATTCATACGCTCCTGGGTTCCTACGCAGTCAGTTGTTCCTGAACCTTTTCGCAGTCAGAGTAAAAACTCTTTGCGACTTCAAGGAACTCTATGGCTTTTGACGCAGAGGGCTCTCCGTCCCTGTAATCCATGAACCTGCGCGAGACGTCAAGCCACTTCTCATCGGTCTCCCCGGTTCTCACGACAAGATTCTCAAACTCCCATATCGTCTGCTCCGGAGTGAATGGGTCGACGAGCTTGGTGTAGAGAGGAACATGGGCACTCTCTGAGCACGCCAGGTAAAGCTCGTTTATGCACGCTTCGTAGTCGGCGTGCAGGAAAAGAGCCTGGGCCCGCTCAAGACGCTTCTCGGCGTCTGAGAAGACCGGGATTTTCTCTTCCACAGTAACCCCCGCGCACTCTCCCCTTACTCCCTGCTGAACAGCGAATTTTTCTTCCTCGTGTCCCCAGTCTGTGTAGAAATCCGGATCTTCCTCATACGATGGGATCGCGTTGAACTCGGAAACCGCTTCCTTTATGTACTTGGCGCCGAGTCTTTTCATGGTGAGGTCAAAATGCTCGCCGTCTTCTTTTTCCCTTTCGTATATCTCAAGCAGCCTTTCGACAACCTTGGGAGCGTTTCTGGTCGGAATCTTGGTTACCGGCATGGCGAGGCGTGAGTCGTCTCCGTAAAGGCCTCCGCCGAGGAAAAGCATCTCCGCCGGAACGCTTCTTCCTTCCCTGGTTATGGAAGCTCCCTGGAACCCTATGCTGGCCGATACATGCTGGGCGCACGCGTTGGGGCAGCCCGATATCTTGATCCTCAGGTCCCCGAGAGTCTCTTTGTACTTTCCAAGACCGTTACCCATCATGCCGGTAAGCTTGGTCGCAAGACCCTTGGCCGAAGTGATGCCCAGACGGCAGGTATCAGCACCCGGGCATGCGGTTACATCCTCAAAAGTGTCCGCGCCGGAATCGGAAATACCCGCCTCTTTAAGCCCCGCGTAAAGCGAGGGGATCGCCTGGTCGGAAACCCACCTTATAACAAAATTCTGCTGGATCGTTATCCGTATCGAACCGTCGGCGAAATTATCTATCATGTCCGCAAGCGCCCTTGCGGTATCAGACGGAACATCCCCCAGAAGCACTCTGACGTTAACGATTGAATATCCGTCGACCCCCGCCGGGGAAACGTTTTTCTTCTGCCACTCCGCAAAATCCTGATCGTCCTCAACCCAGCCCGGAGCCTCCGGAAGGTCGTGCCCGTTCAGCCTGGGAGTTTCGTGTTCGTGGCTAATTTCCTTAAGATAGTCATTCCAGGAAGGATCAACCTCAAGCGAAGCTCTCTCCTCCTCGACTACCTCCCTGAACTTATCAAAGCCGAGTTTTCTCACAAGAAACTTCATCCTGGCCTTCATCCGCACCTTCCTCTCCCCGTACCTGTCAAATACCCTGACTACCGAGGCGGAAAAAGGTATCATCTCCTCAACCGGCATGAACTCGGTCCAAAGATGTCCGAGAGAAGGCGAAGCGCCGAGCCCGCCGCCCACGTAGACCTGAAAGCCGCGCTTCCCGTCCTCTTCCCTCACCCTGGCGCGGAAACCCAGATCGTGGATGCGCACTCCCGCGTTATCGACATCCGGGTTGCTCTCAAAGCAGACCTTGAACTTCCTCCCCATGTTCTGGCATATGGGGTTCCGCAGCATGAACTCCTTAAACGCCTCGGCGTAAGGAGTCACGTCGAAGGTTTCGGTAGGTGAAGCGCCGGTTATCGGGGAAGCCGTGACGTTTCTTACGGTGTTGCCGCAGGCCTCGCGGGTGGTGATTCCCGCGCTCGCAAGATCCCTCATCATGTCGGGAACAGTCTCAAGATTGACGTAGTAAAGCTGGGCATCCTGACGGGTCGTAAGGTGAAAGAAACCGCTTGCGTACTTGTCCGAAACGTCCGCAAGCTTTCTTAGCTGAGCAGAGCTTAGTTTTCCGTAGGGAATCTTTATCCTCTGCATCTGGACTCCTTCCTGGCGCTGGGCGTACACTCCCAGCTGGAGTCTTATCTTCTGGAATTTCACCTCGCTTATCTTCCCGTTCCTGTATTCGGAAACCTGCTGTTCGAACTCGTCGATCTCGTCCTTCACAAGTTCGGGTAGCGAAACTGTTTCTTCGTCCATGTACTCTGCTCCGTAAAAATCTTTCTATATCTTCCGGTATTCTAACATAAAAGAAATATTTTTTTGAAATCACGCTCCCGGGTCTCCCTGAACCAAAAGCCACCTCTCGATTACCCGGAGAACATAATCAAGCTCTCGTTCCGTAAGCTTTTTTCCCTTGGGGATGCCGTGCCACTTCAAAAGACAGCTCCGACAACAGGTGGCCGTGGCATGCTGGGCCCGGAACACAGGATGCCCGCCCCAGGGAGTCTGCTTCCCGTCGTTTGCGGGAAGAGCGGGGGCAAGCCTTTTCTCAAGAAAATCCCTTCCGTGGGAAAGCACCGTGGGAAGGCCCTTATGACTGAGATAAAGCGCCTCTTTTGAATTCAGCTTAAAACCCGAGCGGAACCGGGACCTGCCGAGTTTTCTGAAAACACTCTCCAGGCGTCTCTCCCCACCGTTTTTCTCTTTATCCATGGGAGAAATTCAGTGCTTTTCTCCTCTGAGGAAAAAATCCCTCATCCGACCGAGCACCTGCTCTGTTTTCCCGCAGAAGAAATTGCTTCCCGCAACGGAGTTTATAAAGAACTTCCCGTAGTACTTCGACACGATACGCCTGTCAAGAACCATGACCACTCCGCGGTCCGTCTTCGTGCGTATGAGTCTTCCGAAACCCTGCTTGAATCTCAGAACCGCGTGGGGAAGTATGTATTCGCGGAACGAATCGATATCCTGTTTTTCCATGTACTCGATTTTCGCCTCAGTAACCGGATCCGTGGGAACCTTGAAGGGCAGCCTGCATATGACGACCAGCCTCAGGGAGTCTCCGGGAACGTCAACCCCCTCCCAGAAGCTGTCGGTCGCGAAAAGCACCGAGTTTCCAAGTGTTTTGAACCTCTCAAGCAGAAGTCCCCTGGGCATATCTCCCTGCTTGAAAAGACTGACCGGGGCAGACCCGTTCTTTTCAAGAATTTTCCCCGTCTTCTCATAAACCCTGTTAAGCGAAGAATAGGAAGTGAAAAGCACAAGAGCGTTTCCGTTCGTTACGGAGATGGAATCGGACAGCACTTGCGCGAGGGAGTCTTCGTAGTCCTCGCGCCCGGGCTCGGGAATGTCCGCCGGGACTAGCAGCAGGGACTGCGTACGGAAGTCAAACGGGGAATCGACTATCAACCCCCTGAACCTTTCGTTATCGGAAAGCCCGATGCTCTTTTTCTGAAAATCGAAATTCTTATCCACCGCAAGCGACGCGGAGGTCATAACAACGGTCTTTGTCTTTGAATAGAGCTTTTCCGAGAGCTCTTTTGACACATCAAGGGGAGAGAGATTAATGGAGCAGAAAACCGCCGCGCGGCGGCGGTTACCCTCAAACCACCTTATGTAACTCTCGTCCCCCTCGCCGAAAAATCTTCCTATGACTTCACGGAAGGCAACGCATCTTTTAGCGATACCGCCAAGTTCGGCGGTAAGTTTTATGTGGGAATCCCCGTACGGCGAGGACTCGACTACTCCCAGCAAGTGGGAAATCTCGTTTTCAAGCGAAAAAAGAGATTTTTCTAGTGCCCCGAACCGCTCCTCCACGCCAAGCCACTTCTCATGCCCCGCAACCTGTTCCGTAAGTCTCAGGCTTATCGCCGTCTCATCCGAGATCTCCGCCCCGAAAAAGTAAAGCGAATTAAAAACCTCCTCGCTTACAGCCTCGATTTGCTCAACGGCCCTAGCAAGCCCGTCGCCCGAGCGTTCGAAAACCTCCCTGAGAGTGGAATCTTTCTCCCTCTGAGCAAGATGCGAGATGTAGGATAGAAGCCCCTTGTCCCCGCTTTTGCTCTTCCGGGAGCACAGCCTCGAGAGGGTTTTCATGATCCCGTGCTTGCTCAGTTTCAGGCTGAAATGCGAAGTCGCCGCCTCGGCGATATTGTGCGCCTCGTCAAAAATGACCTTCGCGTAGCGGGGAATTATGCCGAAATCCGAATCGGGTCCTGCCGTTCCCTTTATCGCGATATCGGAAAAAAGCATATGATGGTTGGCGACCAGCACCGAGGCTCTTGAGAGTTCCCTCCGGGACTTGAAGAAAAAGCAGCTCGAATAGTGGGGACACTTGGCCCCCGGGCAGCTTTCGCTCTCCGCGGACACCCGGTCCCACACGTCGTCGGGAGGCGTGAAGGCAAGATCGGAGAGAGAGCCGTCAGTGGTGCTCTTCGCCCACTCGAGCACGTCCTTCATAGAACCTCTTTCCCCGTCATCTATAAAATCGAAAAGGTCCTGTCCCATGGCTTCGCCGCGCAGAAGACAGAAATAGTTTCTCATTCCCTTAACGAGCGCGTAATCAAATTTCTTCGGGAAAACATCCCCAAGAAGCGGTAGATCCTTGTTTATCAGTTGTTCCTGGAGATTGATGGTGTTCGTGGAGACCAGCACCCTTTCACTGTTGTTAATCGCCCAGAGAATGGAAGGTATGAGATAGGAGAGAGTTTTTCCGGTACCCGTGCCGGCCTCTATCATCGACAGGTATTCATCGTTAAAGGCCTCGGTTATGTTGGAGAGAACTTCGAGCTGCTCGTCTCGGTATTCATATCTTTCTCCCAAAACCCGGGCCACGGGACCTGCCGGCAGAAGGTATTCCCTCGCGGATTCATTGTCGACGCGTACCGTCTCTCCCGGAACGAAAGGCTCAACCACGACGTATACATTCTCGACCCCGCTGTCCACTATGTAGAAGCCGACCCCCTTGTTTCCGAAAGCCGAGGCGACTGCCACATCCTGAGGGGAAGGTTCTAGGTTGCCTGAGGGGTGGTTATGCACTACGACGTTTCCCGTTTTCGCCGCGTCAAGGATCGCCGGAACCGCATGGCGGTTGCCGCGGGCAAAGACCTTGACGTCATAAACCAAGGAGCTTTCGTTTATCTTGCCGACGAAAAAAACCTCGTTTCCGTGGGCCTCGGTTATCGCATCCCTGATGAACTCGGCAGCTTCGGGGGTGAAGTAATTTTCAATCATATCCGCTTAATTTTACACAGAGGGATCAATAACTAAACTTCCCGGAAGATGTTGCCTTGCCCCGCGGGCTTCGGTAGCCTGTTTTGCGGGTCGGGAGGGATGGCCGAGTGGTTTAAGGCGCTGGTCTCGAAAACCAGTGGGGTCTTTTGGCCCTCGTGGGTTCGAATCCCACTCCCTCCGCCACAATTTAAAGCTCTGTGCGGATACAGTTAGGAAAAATGTTCGGTCCCGATTCCCCAACCGGACCGAAAAAACGGTCAGGATACCAGATCAAAGGTGAGCCTTCTTCTTTCCAGGTCTGCTGACACAAGCTTTACGCGAACATCCTCTCCGAGTTCAAACCACTTTCTTTTCTTGCCCTTGTGTTTGTAAAAGTGCTCGGGGATGAGTCCTTCGACGAAGTGTTCCTTTATTTCTATGAATACTCCGAAGGGATGTATGCTGAGTATCTTCCCGTGGAATATTTCGCCCACGCGAGTTTTCATGAAATTCGCAGTCTCGAGGTTCATGAACTGACGTTCCGCGTCCTCGGCCGTCCTCTCTAGAATCGAGCAGCGTTCGGCGATCTTTTTGAGAAGGGCGGAATCGTAGGAGGGGTCTTTTTTTTCCAGTATATCGTCGACAATCCTGTGGACAACAAGGTCGGAATACCTTCTTATGGGCGAAGTGAAATGGGTGTAATCGTCTATCGCGAGACCGAAATGGGAAACATGCTTTGTCGAGTAGACGGCTTTTTTAAGCGCGCGCAGAATCATGAAATTTATCTGCTTCCGGTCCTGTCTTCCCGAAGCCGCCTTCATCACCGCCTGGATGTCAGGCTGTTTTGCCCTTGCTCCCAGGTTCGCCTTGATTCCTATTTTGAGAAGGCTTTCGCGCAACTGCTCTATTGAATCCGGATCCGGTGGCTCGTGAATTCTGTAGATCGATTCGAAACCGTTTCTGAAAACAAACTCCGCGACTACGGAATTGGCTATGATCATGAACTCCTCTATTATCTCGTGGGCGATGTTTCGCTTAAATCTGTCAACGTCCCTTACCTCTCCTGAGGAATTGCGAAGCAGCACGGCTTCGGGGAAATCAAAGTCAAGACCGCCTTTTCCGATTCTAAGCTCCTTGAGCTTTCCATAGAGCTCTCTCATCACAAGCAGGGAAGAAGTTATGCTTTTGCTGAGTGAAGGGGAGACAGTGCCGTTTCTTTCCAAAACGGCCGCGGCTTGGGAATAGGTGAGTCTTGCGGAGCTTTTTATCACGCTGTTGTATATCCTTGAGTCCTTAAGTCTTCCCGAGGAATCAAAATCCATCTCGACCGTCTTTGTAAGCCGTCTTTTTCTCGGCCGCAGGCTGCAGAGATCATTCGAGAGCCGCTTGGGAAGCATGGGAATAACCCTGTCCGAGAGATAGGTGCTGGTGGTCCTGCGCGCGGCCTCCTCATCGCATGCACTCCCGGAGAGCACGTAATGAGAAACATCCGCTATGCTTACCCAGAGTCTGTACCCCTTGCCCTTGCGGATTCTTTTTATGCCCACCGCATCGTCAAAATCCTTTGCGTCATCCCCGTCTATGGTGAAAATGGTTTCTCCCTCAAGATTCACCCTTGCCGAAAGATCGCCGTTTGACAGCTCTACGCTCAGATTGTCAACCTCTTTAGTCACTTTGCGCGAAAAACCCTTCGGAAGACGGTACTCGGAGATAATCCCCTTTTTCTCGGTTTCGATTTCTCCAGATATCCCAAGACGCTCGGTCACTCTCGCCGACGTTTTCCCAAGCCCAATCTCTACAACCACGAGTTCCCCGTCGGAGAAGCTCATTTTTTTCTCTCCGCTTTCAATCTCACACTCGGGAATCTCCGCCTTTCTCGGGCACGCAACAAAACCCCTTGGGGTTTTTCGCAGATCGGCCAAAACCCTCTGGGAGTTCCCGTTGGGCAGGCCGTTTCGCCCGACCTTTTTCCGGTTCCCGTCTAAGGTGTGACCGGGAAAATTCGGACGTCGGTGGTCCTTCCCGGCAGGCTTTCTTCCGTATTTCCCAAGGCGGTAGCTCCCTTTGGGGGTCTTTTTGATCGTGCCCTCAAGAGCCATGCGCTCAAGTGTAGCACGGAGGTTTTTTCTTTTTCTCTCGGGCATCTTAAGTTCCTGGAGAATTTTTCCCTCGGAGAGGCTTTTGCCCTCTTTTTCGCTAAGCAGCTTCAGTACCCGTGATTCCCTTTTACTCAACATTGTATTAGTTCAGCTCTCCAGCCGCGGAAATTCCCTGTTTTAAGAATTGAAATTTGTGCGGTCTTATATACAATAATGCCGTTTTTATTAATTCTGCTTACTGGAGTTTCGTATGCTTAGAACAAACATCCTCGGAGGGATTCTTATAACCGCACTCGTTCTCTTTATAATCGGTTTCGGAATTTCCCTCAAATTTTCACTTGACTGGTCTTTTTACTTCAAGACTCTCTCGGTAGTCGGCGCGGTCGCGCTAGCGGTTTCCTTGATAATCCACCTTATACCTTCAAGAAACTGATCCGGTACGCGGAATTTCTTACCAGTTTTTTCTCCTATTCACAAACCCCTGAGCGCAAGGCCCACCGCAACTGTCATCTTCGGGGCCAGATGCTCGATGTACTCCGAGTCAAAACGCGAATCCAAAACAGCGATATTGCGAAAAGGATTCGAAATCTCAACTGATGTCCCCGTAGCATCCCCTAACGCATCAGGCAGGGTAGCGATCCTGGAAGATCCCCCGGAAAGAATTATGCGGGCAAGCCCGCCTCCTCCATCGTCCAGAAACGTTTTTATCTCACCCACGGCACGGGCGACAAAATCGGCGAAAACAGAGGTTATCTCATCATATCTGCCGTAACCCTTTATGCTGCACTTTATTCTCTCCGCCTCCTCATAGGTGATCTTGAACTTCTCCATAAGGCGAAGCGTGACCCATTGTCCTCCAAGCGGAATGTCTCTCAGCATGAAAGGCACGCCGTCGTCCAAAACGCTCAGATTGATCACCGACGCCCCAATGTCCGCAAGCGCCACTTTCTCGCCGCGAACTGCGCAGGAAACCGCGTAGGCGTTTGAAAGGGCCATGGCGTCAATATCAATTACCCGAGCGCGAAGGCCCGCGGTGGAAACCAGGCTTTTATATCCCTGCGCCGTTTTTTTCGAAACCGCAGCGATCAGCACCGGAACCTCCGCCGATTTTCCGTTGCGCCGGAAAAGCGGAGTATAGCTGTAATTAACCCCGCTAACGTTTCTCCGAAGACTGGTGCTCACAAGGTCCGGAACAAGCTTTTCCATGTCATTTCTGAGAAGAGTTCTGGGAACACTGACGATTTTTGAAACAACGGCTTCGCCGGAGATACCTATCGCCACCCTTCTTGCCTTTATGCCGAGTTTTGAAACAAGATTTGAGATGACCGCGGAAACCACGTCTCCCCTTGAAACCGACTTGCCGGTTATAGCGCTGCTTGGGAGCATGGCCTCTCCGATATTCTCAAGCCGGTAGTTTCCGCCCTCGTAGGCAAGTTCCACGACCTTAACGGAATTTGAACCTATATCCACTCCAACCATGGAGTCTTTCTCCTCGGAGAACGAATCCGGGCGGCGAAGTTTACCAAAACCCAATTTTTTAAACGGAGAAGTCAACAAAACGGGAATGGAAGGCTACTCTTCCAAAAGGTCGTAATATATCTGCACTTCCCTGGAATGGGCTTCCGGGGGAAGATTATCGAAACTGGCCGTGAAGAAAAAGCTTTGCGCCGGATCAAGTATATCCCCTTCTTCAACGAGCGCAGAGGTTGCGGCAAGAGCGTTTCCGTCCGAATCCTTTACGAAGATAACAACGTAAACCGACTGCACGGGGAAATCCGCCGTGTTCACGACGGCGCCATTAAAATCCACGCTCCCGTCAAAGTTCTCGGTCTCGAGAACGGGCCCGTCAAGTTCGACGGCAGATTCTTCCCCGACACAGGCCGCAAGGAAAAGAACCCCGAAAACAAAGGATATTATCAGAAAGCTTTTTTTCATTTTTCCAGTTTAGTGCCCACGTTTGAAATCGAAATGACGTTCCTTGAGTCCGCAGTCTTTTCCTCCGGAGATTTTTTATCCTCCGAAGCGTGATCCTCTATTATGTCTCCCAGCACCTTGTGCATAAGCTTAAGGGCGCTTATGGAATGTTCCTTCAGGTAACCCTCTCCGCCAAAAGGTATCTCTTCCTTTCTCCTTCTGAGAAACAGATGAAGAATGAAGGCCTGGTTGTTAAGCACCACTAAAATGGCTACGTAAAGCAAAAAGTTGTCGGCGAAAACCTTTTTCATCAACGTTTTCGTATCGGAGTCGATTTTAACTATGCCGAGCGGCCCGTCGGCCTGGGGAGCGAGAAACGGAACGGAAACGGAAATCTTCCCGGCATATTTCTCAACCGAATATCCCTCGGGAGGATAAGAATTTTCCAGGAAATGCCCGGAAGCTATTTCATTTTCTCCCTGTTTCGTAAAAGTGACGCTGAAAAACTTTGGGGAGACACCGAAAGTGTTAAACAGTTTTTCCCTGCCCAGCCTTTCGTCAAGAAAAAGATAGAATTCGTCGCTTGTGGATGCTTCCCCGTGGTCTCTGTAAAAGGTGGTTGCCTGGTCCCCTATTGTTTCGGCAATAGCTCGTGTCCTCGTGACGAATTCTTTCTTCGCGTTGTCAAACTGAAAATAAAACACCATCCCTATAAGGGCGATAATGCCCAATTCAACCATGGATATTTTGAACAACAATCCAAGTTTTTGGTTCAGGCGCATTTTACGAATTCTTCAAGTATCTTGCGTAATTTTTTATCTTGGGAATGACGGAGAAGCATGAATATCATTCCGGCAAAATCCTTTTTTATCTCTCCGTCAAGGCTTCTGTAAAGCTTAACGAGCATCTTCTCCTCGTTTGTGAGGACCTCGAGTTCCTGCTCGGATATGGCTTCTTTATCGATGAATCTTTTGAGTCTCTCAGCCCTTGAAACGCTCCATATTTCTTCAACCTTGACCCCCAATATTGAAGATATCTGCCG
>CAYSDX010000017.1:0-34591 GCA_964429945.1 uncultured Spirochaetia bacterium
AAGAGTTTATGGTTCCGGGAGTCTGAAACTCCAGTCGGGCTACGCCCTCCTTCCGTTTCAGACTCCCGAAAGCTTTTCTGCGTTGGTCGGAATACACTTAAAAAAAGAAAAAAGCTGTTTAAAAAAAGGGACCACTTCTAACATCATCTGCACCTTCGGTAAGTTTCTTCTCAGCCACAAATTCCTTGTCTCGTTTCAATTCTGCTTTTCCCCAGCCTTCTGTCTCACGCCAGATAACTACAACCTGCCGATTTTCCACCCAGCCACGGTAAACTAAATATCTGTTTCCTCCGTCATTCAGAACCTGTCGTGTCTGTACATGTAACCCCAATAGGTAATTGAAAGTCTCCGGAATGTCCGCAATTTCCTCGTGCGTATGTCCATCAGAGTGGATATGGAGCTTGTAACAGAATGGGCGAATCAGTTTTTCCACGTTCAGAAGAGTTTGACTTCTTCGCGTTTCCCACTTGAGCATGTACTGAAGCAAATAATCCTCAAACTCCATTACCTGCTGTCCCGATAAGTCGTCAAATTCGATGTTGTTAAGTGCATCCTCATAGGATTCCAATTGGATATACTTGATGATACGAGGAGAATGCTTGATTTCCTCTGGTGTGGGGATGCGCTGGGGCATCCCATCCTTCCACTCGGGCGTAAAAACGACTTTTTTTATACGTGGTAATAGTACGGTATCAAAATATTCTCCCATTTCCACGAGAATGAACTTGCGTTGACCACCATCTTCACGGTTGAGATTAATAACTGCGTGCCCGGATGTGGCGGACCCGGCAAAATAATCGAGAACCGTTGCATCGGTTGTGCTATGAATGCAGGCATCTATACAATCGCGGACGGTGTTAATTGACTTTGGATATGAGAAAACTCCACTCCCAAAAAGTTTTTTAAGTAAATTAGTTCCGTGCTCTCCCGCATTATATTTTGTATCTGTCCAATTGCTGAATAGTGGACGGCGCTTATCTGTCTGATCGGTGATTAAATAAATTGACTTGCTGTTTTTGCAGATAACTTCGCCTTTCTCAAGGCAAGCATGTATTGTCTTATGGCTTCTTCTCCACACTCTCTCAGTACCATCATTGCTGAGAGGGTAAATGCGAATGAATCCTTCTTCGGTTTTATCTTTGGGGTATGGTTCTCCCAAAGGAGGTGGAGGCTCAACCCCCATTATTTCCGAAGTGCTGGGATCAACTAAAAACGCATAGAAGCTGTTTGGACGCCCAGAGCGCAGATTGCTTCCCGCTGTTCCAGTCCGAACAAAAGCAATCTCTTGGTAGCCTTCTTCTTTTTTCTCTCCACGCAGAACCTTAAGACCCTTTGGAGACATAAAGACTGCATACTCGTGAGTGCTGGAAACGTTTGTTCCTTCTAGCCCACTACCTGCGGGATGGTGATTCACGACCACCATATTTCTATCATATTCCGGGAATATAGAATCCAAAAGCTGAGATAAAGCAACCATTTCCGTATCATCAATAGCTACAACCCAAGCTGCATCTTTGTCGAGAAAAGATGCCGCGCTTATAAGGCGATTCGCCATTAAGGTCAGCCAAGATGAATGCTTATACCCATTCTTGTATATTATCTCTGAAGCGGCTGTGTTGTAAGGCGGGTCGATATAAATACACTGAATATGATTAGTATATTTTTCTTTTAACAAGTTCAGTGCTTGCCAATTTTCGCTATGAATCAGTAGTCCATCAGTTATCCCATCGATGTCGTCGAAATCGTTCAATAGCCGATCAACAAAACTCTGATCGAAATGTTTTGTATCTATAAACAACGTTGGATGACTTCTCAGGAACTTGGACCGTTCATCCAAGTTAACCGGTGCGTCTTCTTCATCGATGTGGAGCAACTCTTTCCATTCCGTCCACTGTGACTCGCGCGTAGCAATATCGGGGTAGAAATTTTCATTTATATTACCAACAGTAATACAATACTGTGTACCGATGATAAATTTACGTTTCTCGAAAAGCATCTTCTGAAATTCCTCAATCTGACTCAGGAAATCTATTATTTGACTTCCTATAGACCTAATTATCCGTAAAGTCTGGAACCAAATCTCGGAATGGTTTTCACCGCCAATTTCTACATCGTCTATATTAAGAACTTCGTTCTTAATATAGAAATCGAGTTCGTGAGAAAGAAAATTCTTCAGGCTTTTGTGAATGAAGAAGTCGGACATGTTTCGCCGTGTGTATTGGCGAAGGTGATATTCAAAGATGCTGATGGGTTCACCATTGTCGTTTTCGCTCTGCTTACCCATAAGCGCTTTTAATGCCCAGTCAATATCCTTCAGATTTCTTGGTACATCTACCAAAACTTTAGCAATGATAAAGTCCTGCTGCTTCTTGTTACCATAGGTAATTTCTTCTTGGTTGTTAAGAGGTCTATACTCAAAAGGAACAACAATCTGGCTAGTCTTCTCATTCCAAGTAATGCTCTTGACACAAGGGAGGAAGAATCGTTTGGCACCTTTGACATTATTCTGTTCAACATTTGCTGCCTGCATCTTGAAGTGCACAGTAACTCCAAGCGACTTAAAAGTGTAGTCGTGGAAATGTTCGGCGGTTTTAATATAGTATTGGTCATTGTTTGCCCAGTATAAATAAACCTCTTCTCCATTGTATGGAATGGCATATTTTTGACTCTTTGAATAACGACGTTTCGAGATAAAATCGCCATCTTGATAGTAGCGACCAAAAAATTTGTACAAGTGGTTAAATATGCTAGTCTCAATAGCCTTGCGACCGCGAGCACCAGAAATCTTTGCTTTAAGGTCCTGATACTTTCTGCCCAGAGGGGTATCGATGTACTTTTCCGCTAGATTTCCCTCAGGATCGAGAGCCTTTCTGCCCAACGTGTCCCTGATCTCATCCACTACTTCCTCCAGCTTGCTGGCAAGCTGTTCCTGATTGCGCAGGGACTCGTATTCCAATTCTTTGGCAACGATTTTGGGCAAATCGTCCGTAATGAACTTCTCAATCACATCGCGTTTATGATTAATAATACGATATATACCGAAGTCCAAATCAGCGCAATCGAACTGGAAGAGTTCGCGCAGTAGTTGTTGGAATCTCCCACAATGCTGATTCATGGTTACCCTTGCCGGTTTTATAGCTTCCCCGACTTGTATGGCAACATACGTTGACTTAGGAAAAGTTGAGCTGCTATAGTTGCCCGGCGCAGTATGCAGAAAGCTTCTTAATTGCCTCACAAAAAAATAGCCGATATCATCCGATGTAGTCAAGGTCTGCAGGGACGCGCTCAAACCTTTCAATCAATGGTTTGCGGTGATATAGATATTGCAAAAACTGCCACGTTATCGGGATTAATGGTCGAAGAGTAGGGAATTATGTATTTTCGTTGACAAAACCTCAACTTTTAAGGTGAGGAAATTTTTCTTCTAGTACTTTTAAAAGATCTTCTATTAAGTTCCCAAATTCATCGTGCCTTTCTTTTAACTTCGGTGCTATAACTCGAAGACTTGAGGAGCATTCTTCGTATAACATATCGTTCACAGTCACTTCTCCTGTGTCTCCCTTTGTTTGTGCTTCTCTCCACCTAATTCTTATTTCTTCACGCTTTTGAAGAAGCTCGGTGTTTTTTCTGTACCCTTCAATAAGGGCTCCGAATAAAGTATATACCTTCACTATTTTGCGCCGCAGGTCCGGTGGTTTATTGACCTGACCAATAAGATTTGCGTTTGAGTTGTAGACAGTAAAATAATCCTTCCTAATGGGTAAATTGCATGAAAAAATAGCTTTTTTTCCTTTTATTTTTTCCTCTTCATATTTTTCCCAATCATCTTTCACTAGTTCATTAAGTCGCTCCCAGAGTATATCAAGCTCCTCGTAAAGCGCCTGTAAAACGCCTTCAACTATTTCTTCCTGACGACTCTTATCAAGTTGTCTTTGTCCTCGAAGTGTTAAATACACGCCCAGAAGAGTTATTAAGCCAACAACCACACTGCCCATTAAGCCACTATTAAGTATGTTTTGCAAAGGACACATTTGTATAAGCGCACCTACCGAATTTGCATGGAAATATTGAGTTTCTCGGTTTCGATGATTTCTGATAATGAGAGCCTGCAGCTACCATCGTAACGATTTCTTCTTTAATGTCCTCAAATGTCCTCAAAGTTGCTAGACTGCCCGCAATCAATGACAAAACATATAGATCTATCAACAGGGAGATTGATTCTCCTTTTCAACAAATAATATTGAAAGTAATACCAAAATTCCTTATGTCCTGAAAAAGTTAATAACTTCAAGGAGTCACAACTTTATAGTGGTGCCGAAGGCGGGAGTCGAACCCGCACGCCCGTAGGGCACTACCCCCTCAAGATAGCGCGTCTGCCTATTCCGCCACTTCGGCACAAAATCGGACTGTAAAAGGTATCACGCAAGGGACAAATTTCAAGCGCCGAACTTGCTAAGACGCCCCGCGTGTGCAAGAAGAAGCGGCATTATCTCAGTCGCCTTTATGATCCCCAGATCACCGCGCAAACAGGATGATTCGGCGAAGCCTTCCACGCCCCTTCCCCTACAGTATTTAGAGCTGATCAGAAGAGGCACGGGGTGCCAGCTGTGCGACTTCATCGCTGACGGGGTCGAGTGGTCACCCGTAACGGCAAGGACATCTATCCCAAGTCCCATGATTTCGGGCAGAAGCGAATCGAATTCCTCTATTACCCCTACCTTCGCGCCAAAATCGCCGTCTTCTCCATAACTGTCCGTTTTCTTTACGTGCAGGTAGAAAAAGTCATAGTCCTTGAAATTACGAGAAAGCGTCTGGATCTCATCACCTATGGAATCCCCGGAAACCTCAAGGACGTCCATCCCGAGCAGTTTCGACACTCCCCTGTACATCGGATAGGCGGCAACGCATCCGGCCCGAAGTCCGTAAGCACGATCGAAGGTCGGAAGATCCGGCCTCACGGAAAAACCCCTTAGGAGCATGTAGTTAGCCGCGGGCTCATCCCTTATCACTTCGCAGGCCCTGTCAATAAGCTCTCCCGCGATCTCGGCCGTCTTCTGGGAACCCTTGTTCTCCCCGCTGGGCCTAACAGGAGATTTGCCTTCTGCCTGCGGATCCGTGTCGCAGACAAGCGCGTCTGATTCCGAGAGCTGCGCCAGAAATGACAGAACCACGACGAAGCGGTGCTCAAGGCCCGGATAAAAATTCACTTTGACCCCGCATATCTCCTCAACAGCTGACGAAATCCTGGAGATAATCCTCCTGTTCTCCTCAGTCTCGATCCTGCCTGCCCTTCTGTCGGTAACAACCGGGGTATCTCCTTCGTAGCTCACCGTGGCGAAGTTGCCCCTAACCGCCATGTCCGATGAACCGAGATTAATTCCAAGACCGAGCGCCTCAAGCACTCCCCTTCCTATCTCGTTTTGAACCGGGTCATAACCGAAAAGCGCTAGGTGCGCGGCGCCGCTCCCCGGAGTTATACCTCTTCCAACTGGCACGTGAAGCCCCAGGGAAGCTCCGGAAGAAATCCGGTCAAGATTCGGAGTCCGAGCCGCCTCGAGTTCCGTTTTTCCCTCAACAGGAAGCCCGCCGAGCCCGTCAAGAACGCAGAGAACTATTTTTGAGGAATTTTTCTGAACAAGTTTTGTAACCAGATCCTGCATTTTTCTTCCTTTTACGCTGTTTTAACGGAGATCCCGTCAGGGATCCCTGAGTTCTATTTCAGCTCCGTCATACGCGGGCTCTATGTGATCGGGAAGCTCCGCCAGGAGCTTCTCATACTCAAGCTCGTGTCCCATATGAGTAAGAAGGGCCCTTTTGGGTCCCAGTTTTTCTATTTCCTCAACCGCCTGTTCTATGTTGAAGTGGGCCCTGTGGGGTTTGTACCTCAACGCGCCGAGTATCAGGAGGTCAAGACCCTGGAGCTTCTCGTAGGAGCTCTCGGGGATACCGCTGCAGTCCGTGAGATAGGCAAAGGATCCTATCCTGTAGCCGAGTATCTCCCAGTTGTGGTGATAGATGTCAATCGGCTCTATCGTTATTCCCTCGAATTTGATTTCCCCGTTTATCTCCTTGAAATTAAGCCTGGGTTTTCCTCCCGCCGCGGGGAAGGAATCGAATATGTAGGCGAAATTCCGCTTTATGTCACCAAGGGTAACCGGGTTCGCGTAACAGTCTATGTCCATTGAATTTATGAAGTTAAACGCCTTAAGATCATCTATTCCATGTGTGTGGTCCGCGTGGGAGTGGGTGTAGAGAACAAGATCAATCCTGGTTATCCCTTCACGCAGAGCCTGAGTCCTGAGATCCGTTGAGGTGTCGACAAGTATTTTTCTCCCGGCTACGTCAACAACAACGGAGCTTCTCGTACGCTTGTTTCTGATATTTTCTGATGTGCACACATCACACCGGCAGCCCGCTATCGGAACGCCGGTTGAAGTGGCACATCCAAGCACTCTGACCTTCATAGAACACGCCAAACATGGTAGAATTAACGTTGTAACAACATAACATACAAATCTTCCGAAAATAAATTTACAACGGCGTAACAACCAATATACTTTCTGCGTAAAGTGAAAAGCCCCATAAAACTCTCCCCTTTTCTCATAGCGTTTATCTGCCTGTTTGTTTTTTCTCCCGCCGGGGCGAAGAAAAAAAACGAGGCGCTTTACGAAGAGACCTTCAAGCTTTACCGCCAGCTTGAGTCAAATTCCGAAAAGGCCCAGAAAAGCGAGACCTGGGATCTGGTGGGAAGCACTTTCTACAGGATATACTCGCAGGACCCCGAGTGGAAAAACTCCCCGCTCTGCCTCTTTGTCGCGGCCAGGGTCTACGAGAAGAAATCCCTTAGGTTCAAATCGCCGGAGGACGCAGAAAAAGCGCTTGAGTACTCGCGGGAATTCGCGAAACGGTATCCGAACGACAGCCTGACCGACGACTCCTGGCTTCGGGTGGGCAGAATCCTTGAGCGCAGGGGGGAGAAAAAGGAAGCCGCAGCGGCGTACCAGAAGATAGTCTACGGGATGGAGGATTCAGACACTTACGAGATCGCAAGGAAAAAGCTCGCGACGCTTACACGAGCAGACACCCCAAAGAAAACAGAACCTGAGCCACCAGAGGAGATCATCCCCACGCCAAACCCGAAAGGCTACGCCCTGATAAAAAAAATAAGGCACTGGTCAACGGACGATTATACGCGTGTCGTGATAGAAACCGACAAGGACGTCAAGTACACATCGAGAATGCTCCGCCCCGACCCCGAGCTAAAAACCCCTCCCCGCCTGTACGTGGATCTTGATGAAACCATTCTTGACAATTCGGTCAAGGTCGAACCCATAACGAAGGGGCTTCTCGAGAGAATAAGTTTCGCGAAAAACCGCCCGGGAGTGTCCCGCGTGGTGCTTTACATAAAAGATCTTGAAGGTCACAAGGTTTTTTCCCTGCCAAAATCCGAACAGAACCCGTCATTTCGGCTCGTGATGGATATAAAGGGAAAGGGGGCCCAGCCGGAGGAGATATTCGCGAAGGACGCTCCCACGTACGACAAGCAGGAACCCACACTAAAATCCAAGATTCCCGAAGGAGAGATAGCAAGCCTAAAGCAGGCTCTGGGGCTCAAGGTCAGAACCATAGTAATCGACGCGGGTCACGGAGGACATGATCCGGGCGCCATAGGTCCAAGCGGCCTCAAGGAGAAAACCGTAACGCTCAAGATAGCCAAAAGACTCAGGCAAAGGCTGATTGAAGAGGGAAAGAGCTTCGGCATAGAGAACGTCTACCTAACCAGAAGCAGCGACAGGTTCATTCCCCTTGAGGAACGCACCGCCATAGCGAGAAAAAGAAAAGCCGACATTTTCATATCCATACACTGCAACGGGGCAAGAAGGAAGAAGGCGCACGGGATAGAAACCTACATACTGGGCTTCACGGAAGATCAGACCTCGCTGCAGCTCGCCGCCCGGGAAAACGCCACCACCACCAAGGGACTTCACGAGCTTCGCGGCATACTCAAAGACTACATACTAAGCTCCAAAAAAGAGGAATCCCAGCAGGTCGCCGGTTACGTGCAGGAATCCATAATTCAGAACGTTTCCAGAAAATACAAGTACGTAAAGAACAAGGGAGTGAAGAAGGCTCCTTTTGTCGTGCTGATCGGCGCGGACATACCAAGCGTGCTGGTTGAAACCTCTTTCATAACGAACCCCAGGGAAGAAAAAAGGCTGAAGAGCGAGGCTTACATAGAAAGAATAGTGGACGGAATAATTCTGGGAATAAAGAAATACTCCCTGCAGGGCCAGAAAGTCTCCTGAAACACCAGGCACTTATGGAGAACGTAAACAACGAGATAGCCAGAATATTCGCAAGAATAGCGGATTCCCTTGAGATCCTGGACGAAAACAGCTTCAAGATAAACGCCTACAGAAAAGCTTCCCGAAATATTTCCTCAATGCCGGATTCCCTGGAGGAATTCGATGGGGAAAAAGAACTCTCCACCATACCGGGAGTCGGAAAGGATCTTTCAAAAAAGATAATCGAGCACCGCCTCACCGGAGAAATCGCCTACCATGAAGAGATAAGGCAGCGTGTTCCGGACGAACTCGCGGAGCTTCTCGAGATAAGGGGAGTCGGCCCGAAGTTTCTTCGCACCCTCGTAAAACACTTCGGGGTAACGGATATCGAGAGCCTGAAAGAAACCATGGGCAACCCTGATATTCTCGAGGTAGACGGCATAGGAAGGAAAAAAATCGAGCAGATATCCCGCTCAATAGAGATTTTCGAGGGCGGGAAAAAGAGAATGAGGCTTGCACAAGCCCATCCCCTGGCGATATTCGTAAAAGAGAAGGTGGAGAGTATCCCGGGCGTTTCCAAAGCACAGTTAGCCGGTTCTCTGCGCAGGATGAGCGAAACCGTCGCCAACATAGATATAATCGCCTCTGCGGAAAACGGGGCGGAGGCAGTGGAGCAGTTCGCAAGCCTGGCTTTCGTTAAGGAAGTTCTCCGAAAGACCGAGAACAGCGCGCGGATTCTTACCGAAACCGGAGTGCGGACCGATCTTCTGGTCGCAGGGCCCGACTGCTACGGTTCCGCGCTTCAGAACTTCACCGGCTCGCGCTCCCATAACGCAAGGATAAGAGAAATCGCGGCGGCGAAGGGGCTTGAGACGGGTCCCCTGGGTATCCGCAACGCGGCGGGGTACTTTTCCTCCGAGGAGGAAATCTACGAATCCCTGGGGCTGGGACACATTCCCCCCGAGTTGCGGGAAGACCGCGGAGAGATCGAATCGGCACGCGCCGGGGAACTTCCCGCACTGCTTGAAACAGAGGACCTGAGGGGAGACCTGCATGTCCATTCAACCTGGAGCGACGGAGCTTCAACCATCCGCCAGATGGCGGACAAGGCGGCCTCCTTGGGCTATGAATACGTGGCAATAACCGACCACTCGCCCTCTTCGAGAATCGCAAACGGACTCAGCATAAAGAGACTCCGGCAAAAAAAAGAAGAGATCGAGAAAATAAACGCCGAAGGGAGAGCTGTAAAGCTGCTTATGGGTTCTGAGGTCGATATACTGCCTGACGGTTCCCTCGATTATCCGGATGAAGTGCTGAGGGAGCTTGATTTCGTCGTCGCTTCGGTTCACAGCTCTTTTTCGATGGAAAAAGACGAAATGACAAAAAGGATATGCTCCGCCCTGGAAAATCCCAACATAGACGCTCTGGGACACCCGACAGGAAGGCTTATAGGGCAGAGAGAGCCCTACAAGGTCGATATAGACGCCGTCATAGAAACCGCCAAAAATCACGGAAAAGCCCTCGAGGTAAACTCCTCCTACAAAAGACTTGACCTGAAGGATAACCACGCCAGAAAAGCCATTGAGGCAGGAGTGAAGATCATAGTATCCACAGATGCCCACAGAACCCAGCACATGGATAGAATAATATACGGGGTCGGCACGGCGAGGCGCGGATGGGTAAAGAAAACGGATGTAGTAAACACTTACAGTCTTTCTGAACTCCTTGAGTGGCTTGGGAGCCACGACTCATAAATGTCCCGACTCACTAAAAAGCAGGCCCGGGCGGAAGTATCACGCCTGAGGGGGGAAATAGCCCGCCACGACCACCTCTACTACGCGGAGAGCAACCCCGAAATCCCAGACGCCGACTACGACAAGCTCATGAGAAGGCTCATTGAACTTGAGCAACTCTACGATCTGGCAACTCCAGATTCCCCCTCCCAGAGGGTTTCCGGAGAAATCGCCGAGCAGTTCAGCCCCTTCACTCACAAAATTCCCATGATGAGCATTGATAACGCCGCAGATGAGCAGGAAACCAGGGAGTTTGACAAAAGGATAAAGAGATTTCTAAAGACCGAAGAAGAGATCGAATATGTCCTGCAGCCTAAATTCGACGGAGTTTCGGCGTCGCTTACCTATGTTGAAGGAGAACTGCTACACGGCGCCACAAGGGGCAATGGACAAACGGGAGAGGAAATAACAGCAAACGTGAAAACCATAAGATCTATACCCCTAGCTCTTTCGGGGCGGGGCCGCAAGCCCAGGCTGGTTGAGATCAGGGGGGAAGTCATATTCCCGAAAAGCCTGTTTGCGA
Source organism: uncultured Spirochaetia bacterium (assembly GCA_964429945.1). Lineage (GTDB taxonomy): Bacteria > Desulfobacterota_D > UBA1144 > Nemesobacterales > Nemesobacteraceae > Nemesobacter. The sequence goes on from CAYSDX010000017.1 coordinate 10,602, forward strand.
AGCTGAATGAGGAGTTTCAAAAACTTAATGAAGAATTTGAAAAAGAGAATGATATTCTCCTGAAAGAAGAGAAAAAAACCAAACCTCTTAGGACGCTGTTTAAAAACCCGAGAAACGCCGCCTCGGGATCGCTTCGCCAGCTCGATTCCTCCGTCACGGCGCGCCGTCCCCTGCACTTCTACGCCTGGGGAGTTGGGGGTTGCGAAGGGGCGGATTTAGGAGACGAACTCGGAATATACGACGCTCTCCGCAAGTGGGGATTCAGCTTTGAAGAACCCCGAAGCTGCCGGGGCATTGACAAAGCTATTGAATACGGAAGAGAGCTTGAGGGAAAGAGGGAAGCCCTCGATTACGAGATTGACGGGGCGGTTGTGAAGGTAAGAAGCAGAAGGCTTCAGGAAATCCTGGGGACAACGGCCAAATACCCCCGCTGGAGCGTGGCCATAAAGTTCTCTCCCAAGCAGATAACCACGAAAATAAGGGATATAACAGTCCAGGTTGGAAGAACCGGACATCTCACCCCCGTAGCCGAGCTTGAGCCCGTAAAGATATCCGGCATCGAGATAAAAAGGGCTTCTCTTCACACGGAGGACACCGTGAGGGAAAAAGACGTCAGGGTCGGCGACACGGTAGTGGTGCAGAGGGCGGGAGACGTAATCCCGGAGGTTGTGGAAGTGGTTTCCTCTCGGGAAAGAGGAGAAAAGACTTTCTCCATGCCGCAGAACTGCCCCCGCTGCGAAACCCCGGTTGAGAGAGAAGGCTCTTTTCACGTGTGCCCGAACATTTTCTGCCCGGCGCAGATCAGGGGAAGGATAAGCCTCTTTGCCTCGAGAAACGCTTTTGACATAGAGGGGCTTGGAAAGAAGAGGGTTGAGCAACTGATAAACGAGGGAATTCTGCGGAATATAGCGGATATTTTCACTCTCAGAAAGGAGCAGCTTCTCGGACTTGAGGGATTTGCGGAGAAATCCGTCAAGAACCTCCTTGAAGAAATAGAAAAGAGCAGGGATATAAGTTTTGAGAGGTTCATAAACTCACTCAGCATAAAGCACGTGGGCACCAGAACAGCGCAGACGCTCGCCCGTGAATTCAAAACCCCTGAGAATCTCATGGCAGCCACAAGCGAGGATCTTCTCCAGACAGAAGGCGTGGGCGAAGAACTGGCGCAGAGCATACTCAGATTCTTTGAGGACCCCGAGAGAAAGGTTGTGGTAAAAGCGCTTCTGCGTCAGGTGAGAATAGAGGAAGAACCCGAACCGTCAGGGGAAAACGAAAAAATCGTCGGAAAAACGTTTGTCTTGACAGGCACTCTCTCGGTTCCCCGGGAGCAGGCGAAAAGCGAGATAGAGAGGCTCGGCGGAAAAGTCGTTAACTCGGTATCCGGCAAGACGGATTTTCTGGTCTCGGGAGAGAACCCGGGAACCGCGAAGCTTCAAAAAGCCGGTGAGCTTGGAGCGGATATTATCAGCGAAGAACAGCTAAAGAAGCTCATAGGGCTTTAGTTCCGTGTCTTTGCCTGTACACTTCGTAGAGAAAAATCCCAGCGGCGACAGAGGCATTTAGAGATTCCACCTTTCCTTTCCTTGGAACGGAAAGTAGAAAATCGCACTTCTGCTTTGTCTTGCTTCGCATTCCCCTTCCCTCGTTTCCGATTACCACGGCGATATCGAGCGAAGCGAAGTCGCAGCCGTAGACCATGTCCTTGGAACCGGCATCGGCCCCGGCGATCCAGACTCCTTTTTTCTTAAGAGAATCAATCACCCTGCCAAGATTCGTCTCCCGGGCGATTTTCATGTTGGCCGAAGCCCCGGAAGAGATTTTCATCACGGTGGGATTCACGTCACACGCCCGGTCTGCGGGTATCACGATTCCATGGACCCCGAGAAAGTCCGCGGTCCTTATTATGGCGCCGAGATTATGGGGATCCTCCACATGGTCCAGGATCAGCAAAAAGACCTTCTCCTGCCTCTCCCCCGCCAACTCGAGCATCTCTTTGACCGAACTGTAGGCAAAATCCGATATTTCAGCCGCGATGCCCTGGTGATTCGGGCTTTTGCATATATCGGCAATCGCGTTTTTGGGAAGGCGGGAGAGTTTTATGCGGAATTTCTTAATCGAGGCATTCATCCGCGGGTCCGAAGAAACGTCAAAATTCTCCGAGACCATGATTTTCTTTATCTGCTTGGGAGAATTGCGGAGGAGTTCGGCAACGGAGTTTTTGCCGTAAACAATCAACCTGGAGTCTCCCGGTTCACGAAATTCTTCTTTACGTAGTTAATCTTGTACCATATGTTGTCGTCAATCCACTTGGCATCCCACCATTCAAGCGGTCTCACCGGGACTCCCTGAACGTAAACCCCGAAATGGAGATGGTCTCCAACGGCAAGCCCGGTAGTGCCCGTCCTTCCCAGGCGGTCTTTCTTCTCCACGCTGTCTCCGACGCTTACATCCATCGAAGTCAGATGGGAGTAAAGCGTCATAACCCCCAGGCCGTGGTCAACAATAACCGTATTGCCGTATATGCCGAGGTCCCCGGCGAAAACCACCACTCCGCTGTTAGAGGCGGGAACGGCGTGTTTTCTGGTAACCGAAAGGTCGTAGCCGAGGTGATACTGCCTGTCAATCACTTCACCGTCCATCAGATATTTCCTGTGATCCGCAAATGTCGCGCCCACCTTGGAATTGGGAAGCTGGTTGAATTTTCCTTTCCAGAGCATCTTACCCCCGCTTTGTCTTCCGATCTCATATATCCTGTTGTCGTTTTCCTTTCTCGTCTCGCTGTTAATCTTCAGAAACGCTTTACGAAAATCAGTCTTCCCGTCATCGGTAACCGAGGCATAGCCGTAAATCTTGTTGAAAAGCGGAAGAACCTTTTTCTTGAGAAACCCTTCGGAGAGAGCTATTTCGTCCTTTAAGTACGACGCTCTCAGAAGCCGGTAGGAAACGGACTCCCTGACTTCGTTGCCGGCCGCGTCGGCGGCAAGAATTTCTATCTTCTCCCCCTTGGGAGCATCGTACGGATAGGCGAAAAAGGCAAGGTATATCAAGGGGTCCTCGAAATATCCGCCGTAACCTTCAAAGAAAAGGTCTTTTATTTCGACCCCGCTTGTGACCGTGTCCTCGGAAGCCTTGTATGCAACGACTCCGGCGCCCCCGTGTCTTATGTACAGCATGGGTGAGAGTTCCTGTATCTCCGGAGGGAGGAAATCGAGGGTGACCTTTTCGCTGAAAACAGTCTTTCTGCCGGAGAAAAGCCCGCCCATGGAATTATCGGTCGCCTCTATGAAAATTTCCGATGCGCCGCTTTTTATACCGAGCTTCTCAGGGTTGATGCTCACGCTAATCACATCGCTTTTCGTTCCTTTCTTATACTCCTTCTCAACCAGAACGGACTCCCCGTAGGTGTCAAGCAGGTAGATACGCACTTTGGCAAGCCCGGTGCCCTCATCGGACACGGTCACCTCAAAGGGTTTCGTGCCCAGGTTCTTGATATCCCGCTCAATGGATATGACGGGAGGACTCATCTCCGCGATGGAGATAATTTTTATGATGGCAACGACCAGAAGCAAAATCCCAAAAACAGCGGCAACCTGTTTCCCGGATACCTTTAGCATTTAAAACAACCTCCTTTGAGCTGCGGTGGCAGTCGCTTTGTTTTTCATGTCATAAGAAGAACTTAGACAACAAAAATGTTTTATATTAAAACCGTCTTGGAAATGCAGATTCATCCCCGCACGACCCGGTTTTTTACGGAAAAAAGTCCCCAGTAAACAGAAAAGTGCTGTGAAAAGGACCTTCCGGACAGCCCAGTCAAATTCTGTCTTTATTGGCTGCTTTTAAGTATAATAGGCTTGGTAGGAAAATCCAGATCATTTAGCGTGACCGAGAGCAAACTCCCTGCATTTTCCCTAAAGACAGTGCGTAAAAGAACCATTTTTTTTATATTGGTGGCAGTAATTTCTGTTCTTCTGGTGGGGCTTTTTCTGTTCTCCCAGACCGAGCAAAGCCGCATATACGCAAAAAACCTCATAGAGCAAAGACTTAACTCGATTCCCAATTTCCATATCAGTCTCGGGGATATCAGAGGAAGCATAATCTCCACGATGGAGATAGACGATATTGAGGTAAAAATAGCGGGGGAGGACTTCATAGAGATCGAAAAACTCTCAACCAACTATTCAATCCCTCTTCTCTATTCAATAATCTCGAGAAAAAAACTCTATTTATCAAACACGGAGATACAGGGCCTCAAGCTCCTGCTTGAAAAAGACAGTAGCGGGCTATGGAACTTTAAGAAACTCAAAACCAAGGATAAAGCCACAGAGAGCACGCAGGAACCAAGAATAAGTCTCATCTTCTCAAATAACAGAATCCGCAGCTCCCGCGTTTTGATCAGTGACCACACAAAGGACAAGGTTTGGGAGTTTGACCTCGTGGAGGAGTCGCTTTTCTCCATAAACATCGTGGAGCTGACGAAAAAGATCGAGCTTGACGCCAAGGACGTAAATTTCAACTACGTGTCCCCCACAATCAGGATAAGGAATCTCAGGGGAAAGATCGATATAGCTTCCTGGAACTGCGTATTCGAAGACGCCGGATTTAAGCTTGAGGGCGTACCGATCAGGGGAAGCGGCACCGCAAGAAACCTGAGAAATCCTGAATTTGACATGACAGTGTATTTCGACTCGCTTGGAATAAACGGCAAGGGAGAGCTTAATCTTCAGGCAAAAACAAAGGTCAAAATGCACTCCCGGGATAACCTGGTCGGCACGATGGAGCTCTCGGCCCGGGATTCTTCTCTTAACGGGGAGCGGCTCTGGACGGATCTTGAACCGGTCAGGATCAACGGAACAAAAGCATTCATGGAGGGCACGGTAGGCGGAGGATTCGGAGAGTCCCGCCTAAAAGGAAGCATAGACTTCAAAAAATGGTTAGGGGGGGAAGAGAGAAACTGGTTTGACTTCTCAGCAAAGCTAAACGACGCAGACACAGATGAGCTGACCGAGACGCTCAACCGCACACCCTACCCCCTGAAATTCGGAGATAATTCAAGGTTAAACTCGAATCTCAGGGTAAGCGGCAACTGGGCAAGCAGGGAAACGTATTCCCTGCGGATTGAGCCCGATTACCTTGACATAATCGACGGCGAGGGAAGCAACCTTCAGGTCGTAGGTTATCTGGCGCTCGGAAACGACGGTACGGATTTCGATATAATCTCAAAAGCAAAACGGTTCAAGCTGAAGTTTGAATTCCCGGATATAACGATTGACAACTACGTTGAGGGAAGCGCGACTTTTCGGGGAGCAAAACCAAAGAAAGGCAAGTTCTTCGAAGACGTGGACCTGCGGGTGGATGCCGACCTGAGGACAGACGGATTTCATGGAATAACGAACATAAATTCCCAAATTGATGCCGGCATTGAGAAAGGAGTGCTGACGATAAACAGACTGAATATCTCATCCGATGAATTCTCCTTGTCCGCGGAGAAAACAGAAGAAATCCAAAAGGGTCTTGACTGCTCCTTTGAATTCGCGGCGCAGAACCTTGGTTTTCTCTCCGAGGTTAACGAAAGAATCCCTCTGTTTCTAGGAAAAATAAGCTCAAGGGGAAAAATCAGCGGAGCCATTTTCACTCCGCTGATCAGGGCAACCTCGCACGTAGAGAGCTTCGCCTATGGAAAAGATTTCATAGCTCAGGAGATGTCGGTTGAGTCAAGCACCCGGATCGATCTGAAAAACACCCCAAAGGTGTCGCTTGATATAAACCTCAAGGCACAGCGAGCCAGGGTTCTCGGCAATCCCTCGGACACAGTCGAAGCAAAGCTGCGGGGAACGGAAACCCATATTGAGGTAGGTGCCCTTTTGAGCAGGAAAAATGGCTCCTTCGCCTCTTCGGAGTTCAGTGTTGACGGCCTCCTGGGTCACGAGAAAAAATTAAAGATGACATATCTTGAAGGTCTTCTGGCCGAAAAGCGGTTCAGGAGCGAAGGAGACATCTTCCTTGATATATCTTCTGAAAGAACAAGGCTCAAGGGAGATGAATTTTTCTACGGAGAAGGGAAAATCACCGGTTTTCTCGGAGAAATCAACCGGAAGGAAAAAACAGTCGAACTGCGGGCGGACATGACGAATTTCAATTCCCTGATCATATCGAAAGTCCTCAATCTAAGACACGACCTCGGGGGAACGCTTGACGGAAAAGTCAAAGTCAGCGGCCCCTTTACCGCCCCCTCCGTTCATGCCGAAATAAAATCAGACGGCTTCTCCTATGGATTCCCCGCAACCGGAGAAACGGAAGTCAGTCTCCGCGGGGAAAAAGGAAAACTTTCCCTTGATCTTCTGTCCTCGCTCGACCAGACAAAAAGCCTCAGTTTGCGGGGAGACCTGCTGGTCTCAGAGGACGCCCAAAGCCCCCTCGAGGCGATAATGGGGTCTTCGATGGACCTTGAGTTGACATCTGACCGGTACAAACTCGACTTCCTGAAAATTTTTTCAAACTCCATAGAAAAAATCGAGGGAACCTTCTCATCCAGAGGCCTTTCTCTTAAAGGCACCCTGGAGAAGCCGTGGGCGAAAGGAGACCTTGAAGTGAATGATATGAAGCTCTTTTTGACCCAGCTTAGAAACAGCCTGTCCACCGAGCACGCCGAACTTTCATTTAACGGCACGAGGCTCACCATGCCCAGAACGGAGTTTCGCTCAGCAAAGGGAAAAGCCTACATGAAAGGCGGAATGAACCTTTCTGATTTTACGTACCGCGCGGATCTTGATATGGAGAAAATCCGCTTTAACCCCCACTCAATAAAAACGGACCTGTCAGGCAATCTGAAGATAGAGAAAAAAGACAAATTCCTGAAGGTAACGGGAGATACGAAGGTCACGGCGGGTAGAATCCGTCTTTACCCCGGAAGAGTGAAGAGCGTAAAGGATATCAGTTTCATAGACAGGACCGAGAGTTTCGCCGGCGAATTCTCACTCGAGGAACAGAACCAGAGCGGTTTTTACAGAGAGAAAACCGCTCTGGATATTTCAGTTGACATCTCTTCGGGCACGTGGATAAAAACCAAGGAAGCGAACTTTAACACACGCGGAAAACTCAGACTTAAGAAAAAACCGGGCGCGGACCTCAACATGCAGGGAAACATAGTGTCATCCGAGGGATATTACACCGTCTTCGGAAAGCTTTTCGACATAGAGGACGCCACGCTTAACTTCACGGGAGCGTCGGATAATCCCGCTTTAAACGTTAAGGCATATTACGATGCCGGCGACGTTGACGTGCATGTAGCCATTACCGGAGATTTGAGAGAACCGGATTTGTCTCTGTCAAGCAACCCGGATCTTGAAGAGATTGACATAATATCCTATATAGTTTTCGGAGCTTCGAGCAACAGGCTTCAGACCCAGCAGAGGGCTTTTGTGGGAAAATTCGCGACGGCGGTTGCCGCAGGCGGAATCTCCGAGCTCCTAAGCTCGGAGATCGGTCTTGACCTTCTGAGTATCCAGGAAGGAGAGCGGGGACTTGAGGACAGCACCCTCAAGGTCGGTTCCTACGTGACAAGGGATATTTTTGTCGGCTACGAGAGATTTCCCTCCCAGACTCCGATTGATCAGACAGCGCAGATGCGTAACAAGCTCAATCTAGAATGGAAACTCAACAGGAGATTCTCGGTAGAAAGTCAGATGGGGGGAGAGAACCCGGGAGTCGACTTCTTCTACAATTTTAATTTCTGAAACGTTAAACTTCGGGGAAACTCATCCGAGGGCTGGTAGCGGAGAAACGCAATGAACGGGCAAAAACCGATCGTAGCCATAGTTGGAAGGCCAAATGTAGGCAAGTCCACCCTTTTTAACAGGATAATAGGGTGGAACAAGACGATAGTGGAGAACATCCCGGGTGTCACAAGAGACAGGGTCTATGAAGACACCCGATGGAAGGAAAAGGAGTTCACTCTCGTTGACACCGGAGGTCTCTCCTTCGGCGAAGACGACGAAGACTATTCGCTCATAAAAGAGCAGATAGACGTGGCTATCTCCGAAGCGGACCTCGTGGTGATGCTTTTTGACGGACAGGACGGGGTTTTGCCTCAGGACTCGGAGATAGTGCGATATCTTCGAAGGACCGAAAAAAAGGTCATCTACGCGGTAAACAAAATCGACCACGGAAACATAAAACAGGTGCTCAAAACGTATGAATTCTACGGGGCGGGCACAGATGAGTTCATGGCGGTCTCCGCGCTTCACAACAAAAACATCTACGAACTGGTGGAGCAGATCGCCTCCTGCATAGAAACTTCCGGACAGGGGGAAGAAGAATCGGAGGAATCCGAGGAAACCAGAATCGCCGTTATCGGCAAACCCAACGTGGGAAAATCCACTTTGGTGAACAGGATACTCGGAGAACACAGGCTCATAACAAGTCCCACTCCAGGCACGACCCGCGACCCCATAGACTCCATCTACGAAAAAGACGGGAAGAAATACGTTTTTATCGATACCGCCGGGATAAGAAGAAAGTCGAGAATAGACGCCCCCGTTGAAAAACACAGCGTCTTTCGGGCCATAAGATCGATCGAGAGAGCTCACATCGTGCTGATGATGATAGACGGTCAGGAGGGCCCGACTCACCATGACTCGCGCCTCGCGGAACTCGTAAAAGACAGAAACAGGGCCCTTATAATACTGCTTAACAAATGGGATCTCGCTCCCGAAGACATAGCGGACCCCAAAGATATAGAAGAGATAACAAAGGAGAGGCTGGTCGGGGTTGATTACGCCCCCGTGCTTACAATCTCCGCGCTTACCGGCAAGAAAGTCGGAAAAATCTTCGACGCTGTTGAGCGGGTGGAGAGCAATTTCAGAAGAAAACTGCCCACAGGGAAGCTTAACAGGTTCCTCGAAGACCTCACAAAACGCCACCCTCCCCCGGTTTACAGGAGAAAGGAAATCAAGCTTTTCTATATCTCCCAGCCCTTTACCGCGCCGCCGACCTTCACGATCTTCACCAATTCCGCAAAGGGCATACCCGAGAACTACAGGAGGTTTCTTGAGAACCAGTTAAGGGTGTACGGGGACTTCGAGGGAGTTCCCCTTAAGCTTCTGTTTCGGGACAGGGAAGGAAAAGAGGTCTAGATCACCTGGCCTCAAGTATTATCTTCTGTATATCCGCGGTTCGATCTTCCGCAGAGCACATTTCCATTACCCTGCGCCGCGCGTTTGGGCCCATTTCACCCCGGAGACGTGCGTCCCGCGCAAGAATCGAGACGCTCTCCCCGATCTTCTCAAAATCCCCCGGGTCGCAGAGAAAACCGGTTTCCCCGTCCTCCACGGCCTCCGCTATGCCACCTATCGAAAAGCCCACGACGGGCAGACTGAACGCCATCGCCTCTATGACGGACCTTGGGAAAGGGTCCGGGTAATTGGACGGAATCACAAAGAGGTCAAAATCCTTTAGATAAGGCCTTACGTCCTCTCTGTACCCGGTAAAGATAAAGCTGTCCCGCACTCCAAGCCCCTCCGCGTAATCTTCAAGCTCCCGCAGATGGTTTTTCGGGAAAAACCACGGAGTATCTCCGACTATGACGAACTTTACCTTCTCCTTCATGTCGCTCTCTGAAACAACTCGGCTGACAGTGTCGATGAACTCCACGTAGCCCTTTCTCGGAACCACCCTTCCGGTGTTTCCGACAAGCACGGTATCAGGGGGTATGGAGAACTCCTCCCTGAGAGAACCCCGGACGGACTCCCTGTCAAAATCCACGGGATCAATACCGTTATAGACGACGTGAATCTTGTTTTCTGCTCTTCGAAACGGCTCCGCCGTGGCCCGGGAAACGCATATTATCTTCTTAACGCACCTAAATCCCGAGAGCGTTTCCATAAGAAACTTCATAAACCGGGTCTGCTGTATGTTCCTTACGTGCCAGATAACGGGTTTTTTGTTTTTCCTTCCGATCAGGGTGCCCACGATCTTGGCAAGTGTGCCGTTGCAGTAGATAATGTCGATTCCGTTTTCCCTGACTATCTTCGGGGAACCGCAGAGCAGACGGAGCATATTCACTATGTTTGCGATTATGGAGAAAACTCTCAGCACACCCGGCGCACGCGTGGTGTCCGCCACCATTGTTGACTTCTGTATGTTCTCTGGAAATCTGGGATCAACTATAACGTTTTCGAAAATGCCCTCGGATTTCAGGCTCTCGGAGAATATGTCGTGTTTCGGGACAAGCACAAACGGATTTATCTTTTCCCGGTCGATATACTTCAGTATGTAGAGGAGACTTCTCCCCGGTCCTCCGTCCCTTACCGAGTGATTGATGAAAAGCACGTTCGTTTTTTTCATATCGGCGGATATTGCGGTAAAATCTATTGAGAGTTAAACTGGGTGGGGAAATAAACTAATACGATCTTCATGTTATTATCTACCGTAGTCCAATTAAGATTCAGAGAACTTTAATGCACACCAAAACCTGCGCAAGCGCCGTGAAAATCTACCTGTTTTTCCTCTTTATTTCCTTATTGGCAATTGCCGGATGCGGCCTGGATATCGATTTCGGCGGAACCGGGAACAATGGAAACGCCGATGTGGCGGATGAAGAAACGATAGAGGGAACCATCGAGGACGTGCCGTCTGAATACGAAGGAAAAAGCTTTGTCGTAAAAGCATGCGTCGTGAAGGGAGGAACCATAGAAGAGATTTGCAGAGTAACGGAGGAAAACGTATCCGAAGACAAAGAATTCTCCCTGAAAGGAAATCTCGACCCGGAAGTTGAGCTTCAGATTTTCGAGAGCGAGAATGAAGATTCTCCCATCGGTTCAAGAAGAATAGAGGTTTTTCCCGGAGCTATAATTGTTATTGAAGACATAACCATAGAAGATGATGGAAGGGTAGTTTATGATCCGGAAGAAGCCAACATAACCTTCAGAGGAGAAGTTTCTGACAGGAACCACAACTGTACCGAAGAAGGCGGGAACTTAGACGGACGAATAGACGTTACGATATCGTCTGAAGGCAGCGAAACGGTAACAATAAACGTCAGGCTGGATGGTACGGAAATATTCAGAGAAGACGATCCCATGTGCGAACAGATAGCTTCTGGACGCAACATTGAAGTAGACGGGAAACTGACGAATGAATCCAAAACCGTAGAGGCGGATTTAATTGAAATACTCTGAGCCGGTCTTCTTTCCACACGCTATCTTCCCTCCATGGTAATACGCGCCCTTTCTCTTCCCTTCTCCGTAAGAAAGAGTTTTCCACCCGTAACCGCTATCTCTCCTTTTTGTCCCAGAAATCCGACCACCTTAGAGGCAAAATCGGCTGACCGGAACATCCCTCTGCTGTCGGGATGGTTCTTTACCACCTCCCCTTTTTCCTGGTTGTAAAGACTCACGAGAAGCGAGGCCTCGGCAAAATCCATTCTCTGCCTCCTTTTTTCCCTCATTATGCCGAAAAGCCCCCTTTGCGGAGCAAGGAGAAAGACCGCGAGAAAAAACACTCCGCACACAAAAGCCATTGAGCCCGCTATGTTAACGTCAAGCCAGTTGGCGACCCAGAATCCTGAAATGGCCGCCGAAATGCCGAAAATCACGCTAAGAGATATCATCCTGAAAAGCGAATCCGTAAGAAGGTAGGCGCAGCACGGCGGAATCACTATAAGGGCTATAACCAGTATCGAACCCACCGCGTCAAACGCCCCGACGCATGTAAGCGACACAACCGCCATAAGCAGATAGTGAATCAGACGGGGGCGAAAGCCTATCGACGAAGCGAAGCTCTCATCAAATGTAGACACCTTGAGCTCCTTGTAGAAAAAGGAGATGAAAAGAAGGTTCAGAAGAAGAATCGAACCCATCACGTAAGCCGACATGGGTCCCAGGTCCATCCCCGACACGATGAACCGGTTAAAGGGCGCAAAAGCTATTTCTCCGAGAAGCACGGAGTGGATGTCAATATGCACGTTTCGAGCGTACTTGGAAAGCAGTATGACCGCCACGCTGAAAAGAAACGGGAAGACGATCCCTATGGACGCGTCTTTTTTCACAAGCCTTGAGCGGTTGACCGCCTCTATCAGCGAAATCGCAAGCACCCCGCTGGCGGCTGCCCCTACTATGAGAAACGGTGACGACAGGTCTTTGACGAGAAAAAAAGCGAGTATTATTCCGAGCAGAACGGAATGGCTGATTGCGTCAGTCATCATGGACATTCTTCTGAGAACAAGAAACGCCCCGGGTATAGAGCATGAGGCCGCCACTATAACGGCCACAAGCTGTATATCGAACTGATGCGGACTCACCGGTTTCTCTCCAGCGGGGAGAGTTTCCTGACCTCGCGAATACCGCTTTGGGTAAGACGCCAGTCATTCTCCCCGATACTCTCCACGTGTCCCGCCGTCTGAAGTTCCCGGAGACTTTTTTTAACGTTAAACCCCCTTTCGCTCCCAAGCGCAAGCAGTCTCTCGGAATGCGCATAGCCGGGATCGTCATGCTCAAGGGCAAGATCGTGCAGGGTTTTTAGGACATAGTCCTTTTTTATTTCCCTCCTGCTCCTCGCGTCTTTTAACTTCAGGATGAAAAACCCGTTCGGAGAAAAAAGAACGGAGAAAAAAGCGATAACACTCACGCAGACTATAACCGCAGGCCCCGTCGGCACGTTCTCAAACCCGGCGCTCAGCGCAACGCCCGTAACGCCGGAGATAACCGCTATAAAAGCTGCGAGAATAACCATCGAACCCATATTTCCGGTCCACTGCCTGGCCGCGACCGCGGGGGCAATCAGCATCGAGCTCATGAGCACGACTCCCACGGTCTGCAGCCCGATCACTATCGCCGACACTATCACGGCCGTAACAAGCATGTCCATGGACTTCATGGAAAAACCCATGGTTCCGCCAAAATCCGGGTCGAAGCAGAGAAGCTTGAACTCCTTCCAGAAAAGCCCCACCACCAAAAGGGCGAAAAAGCCGGTAAGGCCTATAACCAGAACGTCTTTTTCAACAAGCGCCTCGGCCTGACCGAAAAGAAACTTGTCGAGTCCTGCCTGGTTGGCATCGGGCATCCTCTGCACGTAGGTAAGAAGGACAAGCCCCAGCCCGAAAAAAACCGAAAGAGCCATTCCCATAGCGCTGTCAGTTTTTACCCTTGAGTTCTCCGTAACGAGATTGATTAAAAAAACCGCCAGGACGGCGGAGAGCGCAGCCCCGATAAGAATCGGCAGCTGCTCCTTGACTCCCACTATGATGAAGGCAAGCACTATGCCCGGAAGCGCCGCGTGCGACATGACATCGCCCACAAGGCTCTGCTTCCTCAGCACCGCGTATGAGCCGACCACGCCGCTTACAACTCCAAGCGAAGCCGCTCCCAGGAGAATGGTTCTGGCCGTATAGTCAGAGAAAAGCTCAACAACAAATTCAAGCATCACACTGCCCTTCTGTCCGCTTTTCTCTCAGGGAAAAAGGAGGTCTTGCCCCCGTAAGCCTTCATGAGGTTTTCAGAATTGAAAACGTCGTCCACCCTTCCCGAAGCCACGAGTCCCACGTTAAGAATGGCTATCCACTCGTAGTATTCGGAAACGGTGTTAAGATCGTGATGAACCGCAAGTACTGTTTTCCCCCCGGCGACAAGCTCTTTCAGTATCCTGACTATGGCTTTTTCGGTCGTGGCGTCAACCCCCTGGAAAGGCTCATCCAGCAGGTAGACCGATGCACTCTGAACAAGGGCCCTCGCGAGAAACACTCTCTGCTGCTGTCCCCCCGAGAGCTGGCTTATCTGCCTCTGGGCGAACTCAAGCATATCGACCTTCTCAAGAGCACCAAGCGCCCTTTCGTGTTCCTTTTTTCCGGGACGCCTTATCCAGCCAAGATCCCCGTAACTTCCCATCTTCACCGTATCCACAACGGACGTGGGAAAATCCCAGTCTACAGAACCTCTCTGGGGAACGTAGCTGACTTCCTTTCTCTGCTTTTCATAAGGTCTTCCGTGGATGGAAACGACTCCCGCGACGCGGGGAACAAGTCCCTGGATGGACTTTATGAGCGTTGTCTTGCCGGCGCCGTTCGGTCCCACAACGGCAACCATCGAGCCCCCGGGAATCTCAAGATCTATATCCCAAAGAACAGTCTTGTCTCCGTAAGCGACTGTAAGATCCGTCACGCGGATTGCCGGGGCGGCCGGATTCTGCTCTCCGGTGTTCATCACCCATCTCCGGCGGCCTTGGAATTGGAATCAGCAACCTCGATACTCCGGCTCAGGGATTCGACTATGGTATCCACGTTGCTTTTGAACATCCCTATGTATGTGCCTTCCTCCGTTCCCGGGTTGCCCATTGAATCCGAGTAAAGACTGCCGCCTATCCGAACATCAAAACCTCTTGCCTTCACGGAGGCCCGAAGAGCTCGCATGTACCTTGGAGAGATTGAGGTTTCAACGAAAACGGCCGGAATCTTCAGCTCGGTGATTATCCTCGAGAGGTTCTTTATGTCCGCAACGCTGGCTTCGGAGTCGGTACTTATTCCCTGGAGTCCCATTACCTCAAACCCGTAGCCTTTTCCGAAATAGTTAAACGCGTCATGGGCCGTTATAAGCACCTTCCTGTCGGGCCGCAGCGTGGCGATTTTTTTCTGTATGTAGGCCTGCAGCAGGTCAAGTTCTTCGATATAGGATTCAGCGTTACGCCTGTAGACGGGGGCGTTTTCCGGATCGTAGAGCGTAAACGCCTCCATTACCACCTCAGCCGCCTTTTTCCAGAGAGCCACGTCAAACCAGATATGCGGGTCGTAATACCCCTGATACTCCTCGGGAGAAAAAAGCAGGGACTTGTCAATCCCCTCCGCAACGCCCACGGTGAATACCCCGCTTTTTCTCATCTGCCCCAAGATATCAGTAATTTTCCCCTCGAGATGAAGACCGTTGTAGAAGATCATGTCGGCGCCGGCAAGCTTCTCCACGTCCCCGGCACTTGCCTTGTAGAGGTGGGGGTCAACCCCCGTCCCCATAAGGGAGGTGACCTCAACGGCCTCCCCGGCGATGTTCTCGACAAGGTCACCGACTATCGATGTCGTTGTGACAACTTTTATCGTGCCTTCTCTTTTCATGTTCCCGCTGCTCTCGGCGCAGGCCACACAGAGGACCAGCAGCGCGGACAGCAGAAGAAACCGCATACCCGTTATGATTTTCATTTTTTCCTCTCTCAGTTCTTCGCTTCCTCAACCAATATGTACTTGGCCGCGTTTCGCCCTATTGGATGCTCCCTCCCGGTCAGCTCAACTATTATGGGACCCTGAAACGGCTGCTTCGAGATAACCGTCATCTCGGTTTCCGGGTAGAGACCTATCCCGCCCAGATAACGAAGCAGCTCCGGGTCGTGGTCGCTCACCTCAACCACTTTTACCAAAGTGTCGGGCTCAATCTCCACAAGGGCGCTGCACTGCCTCACGATCATAGTGCCGTCGCGACGCGGAATCGGAGAACCGTGCGGGTCGGTAACCGGATAACCCAGAAACTTGTCAATCCTGTCCTCAAGATCCTCCGAGAGCACGTGTTCCCATTTCTCAGCTTCCTGATGCACCTGGTCCCAAGGAACACCCAGCGCTTCTTTTAGGTAAAGCTCAACAAGCCTGTGATGCCTGATTATTTCAAGAGCTATTTTCCTGCCCGCGGGGGTAAGTTTCACCCCCTGGTAGCGCTTGTGGGTTATGAGCTTTCTCTCGGAGAGCTTTTTCACCATGCTCGTCACCGAAGCCGGAGACACGCCCAGTTTTTCCGAAAGCGCGCTTGTTGAAACCTTCCCTTCCGAAGTCTCAACCTCATAAATGGTTTTCAGGTAATCCTCTATTGACTGCGAAAGCATTTTTTTCTCTCTTTATCTTCAAAAAAAACCGCTTAAGATTCAGACAGACAAAAAATTATTTTAGTCTTATCTAAATTTGTTTTTAATTCTAGCAAAAACAGATCGCCTGTCAAGGAAAAATTGCGGAAATTATGTATACTGTTCGCCAAAAGCTTCATAGAAAAAGGAAATTATGGGAAAAAATCTTGAAATAGGGAGTCAGGCTCCTGATTTTGAAGCCGCAACCTACGGAGCGGAGAAGATAAGGTTGAGCGACTTTTATTCCAAAGGAGCTGTGGTGCTCTACTTTTATCCTAAGGACAACACTACGGGCTGTATTATGGAGGCTTGTTCGCTTCGCAACGCGGAGGAGGAACTTGCGTCTCTTGGAGTACAGGTCTTGGGGGTAAGCACAGACGGGGTAAAGTCCCATGAGAAGTTCAGAGACAAGTATTCACTCAATTTCCCGCTGCTGAGCGACAAAAAGAGGAAGATAGTGAGTCTGTACGGGGCCAGGTGGAAGTTCCTCCCCTTCGTTGCTCGCAGGACCACCTTCCTTATAGAGAAAGGTGGCAGGATAGCGTACATCTGGAATAAGGTTAACCCCTCGTCCCATGCCGAAGAAGTACTCGGCAAGGTAAAAGAACTAGGTCTTTAAGCGGTAACCAAAGTATATAATTTCCAAAACTGCGGGGTTTCGAAAAGAGAGATTTACGGCTTAGAATAGGCCCCATGCGGAAGAAGCCATATCACAGAAGAAAAAATGTCCTTGCTGGCAGCTTGGCAGGTTTTATATTCTTCTTTCTCCTTATCTTTTCCTCATGTTTCGCAACGGAAAACAAGGGGAATTACCCCTACGGGACTGCCTTCAATGTGCTCTACTCTTTCCCCCACGACCTGACCGCTTTCACCCAAGGATTTGTCTACAGAGATGGTTTCCTTTATGAAAGTACCGGGCTTTACGGAAACTCATCTCTTAGAAAAATCAACCCGATCACGGGAGCGGTGCTTGTCAGGGTGAACCTTCCCGCGAGATTCTTCGGCGAAGGTCTCACCATAATAGGCGACAGCGTATACCAGCTCACCTGGAGATCCAGGCAGGGCTTCATATACGACAAGGAGAGCCTGCAGCAGAAAGGGTTATTTACCTATCTCACCGAAGGCTGGGGACTTACCGACGACGGAACTCAACTCATAATGAGCGACGGAACCGAAAAACTGTATTTTCTTTCCCCCAGGAACTTCGGGATAACGAGAGTCTTAAGCGTAAAGGAGAATGGATCGGCAGTCGCCGGGCTCAACGAGCTCGAATACGTGGAGGGAAAAATCTACTGCAACATATGGAACTCCGACGATATAGTGGTTGTAGATTCCTACAGCGGCATGGTGGAGAGACGGATAAACCTGGGGGAACTCAGGGAGAGGCTCAGTTTCGCGGAGGAGGCCGGAGTGCTGAACGGAATCGCCTGGAAATCCCCCTCCCGCACTTTCCTTATCACCGGAAAGAACTGGTCCGAGGTCTTCGAGATAAGGTTCGGTTCCACTTCCCCTTGAACCGCAAACCCAAGCGGGTAGACTCATTTTCCCTTCTATGTCCCCGTAGCTCAGTTGGATAGAGCGCAGGATTCCTAATCCTGAGGCCGCAGGTTCGAATCCTGCCGGGGACGCGCCAACGAAAAACTCTACGAAAAAAGCTGCCTGAATATCATCCAGATAATTTTCACCGCAGCCATCAGGCTTCCCGCAGTCGTTCCGGTTACCTTTGAAGTTCCTATTCTCTTTCTGTAACTCACTGGAATCTCGGTGCAGCGAAGTCCCTTCTTGGCGGCCTTTATCTGCATCTCAACCGTCCATCCGAAGGTCTTGTCTCTCATGTCAAGAGAAAGAAGCTTGTCGTATCTTATGGCTCTGAAGGGGCCCAGGTCGGTAAAACCCACTCCGTAAAACAGTTTTATAAGCCTGGTTGCCACGTAGTTTCCCATAAGGGCCTGAGGCAAAAGCGCTCCTTTCTCTCTTTCGCCGATGGTTCTCGATCCTATGACTAGATCGTATCCTCCCTCGGTTATCGGGGAGACGAGGGTTTTCATTTCCTGGGGGTAATCAGAATAATCCCCATCCAGAAATACTATGATATCAGGCACATATGAGGAATTCTTAATGTAGTCCATCCCCGCAAGGCATGCCCACCCGTACCCCTTCCTCTCCTCGTCTATGACCGTGGCTCCGCACTCTGAGGCAATGCGCGCGGTGGAGTCGGTTGAACCGTTATTCACAACCACTACCTCAGTTACCGAGTCCCGGGGAATATCCCCGATTACTTTCCCTATGGAACGCTCTTCGTTGAGCGCAGGGATGATCGCGACCGTTTTTTTCATGGAATCTTATATGGAGACAAGCTCCACCTGCGGTATAAGAACTATGTGGCGCGAGAGCAGCGGCTTTTCGAACCTTGAGCGTATGGCCTCGCAGTAACCGTCCATCTGCTCTTTGTAAGTCTCGCGGGCATCGTCATCTATCGATTTTCTGTACTTGTAATCGAAAAGACGCACCCCCTCCTCTTCTTCGGTCAGAAGGTCTATTCTGCCTCTTTTCGGAGACCCTTCTCCGGGGTGAAAGACAAATTTAAGCTCCCTTCTCACTTTTTGAGCCGCACGGACAAAGGGAAGGAGTTCGGATACGAGAAGATTTGAGGAAAGCTCCCGCAGTAAATCTTTCATATTGGGGGTTGAAACAAGAAATTCTCCCAGAACGAATTCAATCTCCTTTTCAGCGGTTTCGTCCCTGAAATCCCAGGTCTCAAGGAACCTGTGCATTATGCTTCCCACCCTTTCCGGGTCTCTTAAGCGGTCAGTTGGAGAGAACAGGTCGGGAAGCTGGGAGGTCTCCGCGCGCTGCCGCTTATCTTCCTTGCCGTAGACGGGTTCCATGTACTTAAGATCCAGAGGAATTTCTTTTTTCAAAGAAGAAGTGTCCGAGACAGCGTCAGGTTCCCTTGGAACTTTCCCGTCACAAAGCCCCGAGAAGGAAATTCCCCAAGCATCGTCGGTAAACCCTTGCGGCATCTCAAGACACCGGGAAGACAGAGAGAGCTTAGAATCAATAAGTTCGGCGAAGCTGCCCGCTTCCACCTGTATCCGATCTTCTCTGGCCATTCGACGACCGCTTAAACATATGAAAAGCCTTTTCTCTGCCCGGGTCATGGCCACGTAGAGCGCCCTTCTCTCTTCCCAGGCTTCTCTTGTCTCGACGCGGGATTTAAGCTCCTCCCAGTCATCCGAAGAGGAGGCGGGGTATCTGACTACGAAACCTTTTTCGATGTCCGCCATCACCCTCTCAGACGACGTTACCCTTCGGTAGTTAGTGTTGCAGAGAAAAACGGTATGGAATTCAAGCCCCTTTGCCCCGTGAACCGTCATGAGTTTCACTACTCTGTCGTCCCTTGTTTCCTCAAACACCTGCTCTTCTTCATAAGTTCGGCGCATGGAATCAAAGTGTTCGACCACCTGAGAAAGCCCGTACCCCCTATGTGAAACCAGATTTTCCGTCACCAGAAGAACTTTTTTGAGATTGAGATATTTGGCCCTGCCGTCGGGAAGCGCCCGGACCGCGGCGGAATAACCGAGCCCGTTTACGGCGAAGTAGACCGTCCTGAAAGCATCTCCGTCAATGTACTCCTTTCTTTTTTCATCAAGAAAACGGAGGTATTCCCCGACCCTGGAGCTGTTTTGCTCCCCCTCCCCGCAAAAATGGGAGAAAAGCTCATCATCAGAAGCCCCGAAGCAAGGAGATCTGAGCACTGACGCCTGCGCCAGTTTATCCTGCGGATCAAGAAAATATCTGAGCATTGACATAACGTCTCTTACCTCAGGAAGGTCATAGAAACCCCGCCCCATGCGGGACTGAAACCTGATTCCCTCCCGCGCAAGCGCCTTCTCGTAGACGGAGGCGTTTGAAGACCTTCTGAACAGAAGAGCAATCTCTCCCGAAGACTCCTTCTGTATCTCTTTTATCCTCGATGCCACGGCACGGGCTTCCCGTTCAATAGACTCATCGGCTTTTGCGCCTTCGCACGCGATTACTTCAACCGGAATGCGGGGATCGGGCTTGGGAACAGGAACCGTCATTTTTTCATAATATCCTTCGGGAAAAGTTCCTGCGAAAAAAAGATTGAAAAACTCTATGAGCCTGTCACGGGAGCGGTAGTTGGCCGCAAAGGAGATCTTCTTGAAATTCTTATCTCCAAGTATTCTCCCGAACATCTCTGGCTCGGCGCCCCTGAAACCGTAAACGGACTGGTTTACGTCACCGACCACTATAAGGCTGCCGCCGGAGTCGCCGTCTGTAAGAAGCTTCATCAACTCAAGCTGAAGGGAGTCCGTATCCTGGAATTCGTCAACTATAATAAACTTTAGAAAACTTCTGTAATAGCCTAATATCTCAGGGTTTTCTTTTAGTAACTCGATCGTGAGGCGTATCATGTCCTCATACTCTATTTTCTCCTCGGAGATTTTTACCTGCTTTAGAAAACGATACGCGTCGCCCGATAAATCAAGATAAATAGAGTTGATTTCTGAGTCGTAATATCCCATTACCGAAAAGACCGTATCAAGAAGCGCAAGCCTTGAGCGTTCAACTTCAGACTTTGTCATTTCGCTTTTCGCCTGCTCATAAAGGGCCTTTAGGTAGCGGATGTTTCGGTCAATACCCAGAGTCATGTCTATTTTTCCGCTGAGATCGTGCAGAGCCTGTTTTTTCTTCTCGGAACGGGATGAAAGAACGGAGATATACTCCTCAATCACCAAGTGAAGCCTTTCATTCATGGATTCAAGCCTCCGCGGATCGGGCTTCTCAAGATTGACGGTTTCCCCGCAATAGCGAAAAGGGGGAATCTGGTGAAGCCTCGCAGCTTCCTTCAGGATCATGGCTATGATCTTCAGGATCTGGGCGTAATCATAAGATTCCATCTCAAGAAGTCTTTTTAGCCTGGGGTCGCCGTCCTCGATTCCCACAAGAAGGAACTTGCCGATATTCTGTTCGTAAAAAGCGTCTTTCTCGGAGCCTTCAATTACAGAGAAGTCCAAAGGAAGTCCTGAATCAAAGACGTTTTCCCTCAGTATCCCTGAACAGAAGCTGTGGATAGTGCCTATGGGAGCGGAAAAGAACCTCCTGCGCCATCCCTCGGAGATATTTCCCCTGTAGCCGTGAGTATCGATATATTTTGAGATCTCCGCGCTTATTCTCGACTTGAGCTCAGCCGCTGCGTTCTCCGTAAAGGTGACGGCCACTATCTGAGGGATATCCGCTTCACCGGCCTCGAGAATACCGAGATATCTGGCTATTATCCCCCTTGTCTTTCCCGACCCCGCCCCTGCCCTGACCGCTACTCTCCCTGCCGGGCGAAGTATCCGGGATTGCTCATCGTTCAGATTTAGAAACTCAGAAATTCTCTCCATTACTTATCCTTGCGAATGCCCGGTTTTTCTTACCGCGCCGTCTTTTACCCTGCAAAGATCCACATAATCACAGTAGGAACAGGGGCGATTCTTTGACATCTCGAGGGAATGGGTCTCCTGATTCTCCTTTTTTTTCCCCACGTAGGGAGGAAAAAACCCTTTTTTTATGTTCTCTATATAGTACTCCGCAATCGAGACCGCTTCACTCAGAGAAAGGTCCTTGGACAAAACGCTGTCTCCGGGTTTTCCGATCGAGAGATAAGAACCCCGGGAGGGGATAATCCCTTCTTCAAGCAGCGCCTTTAGGTAAAGAGGAAGCTGCAGATTTTTAAAATCAAAATATTTCCTGCCGCTTAAGCCCCCGATCTTGTAATCGATAACCGCGGCGTTTTCCTCGCTGTCTCTGTGGACATCAACCCTGTCTATTTTCCCGCTGATTTCGGCATTTGCGATGCGAAACTTCACGTTCTTTTCGAAAAACCGGGGAGTAAATTCATCCTTTCCGATCCTTTGGATCTCATCGGAGATGAAATTCGGCAAAATAAAGTCAAAGAACCTTCTTTTCTCCATCTCAGCCACGCTTTTTGGGAGATGGGAGAAAAACCCGGGCTTCGTTTCGTACTTCCCCCTGAGTTTCTCATAGACATCGAAGATACGGCTTGCCTGGGGCAAATCGGAACCTTCTGTGAAAACCGTTTCCATAAGCTCTTTCAGGATGTCATGGGCAAGCGATCCTAGATCAAGCTGCGATGCCCTTTGTTCTTCGGGGTCTTTCACCATGCCGAGCTTTAGTATTTCCCGTGAAAAATACATGAAGGGACATGTCCCGTAGGTTTCAAGCTTTGTGGGTGAGAAGGTATCCGGGGGAGATGGAGCGTTGCGAAGAACCCCTTCAAAATCCGTATAATCCCCCTCAAGCTCAAGTCTTTTTCTCTCAGCGGAAATACCCCCGGAGATATGACCGACGATATCTGAACCGTAGTGTTGGCTTAAGACTTCAACAATCTCCGGGTCGCCATTCCCCGCTCCCGAGGGTAAAAAACAGTGAAACAGAGCATCTTCCCTTGAAAACACCTCGCCCGGTTCCGGGAAAATATCAGGGCGTTGCGTCGCGGGAGAAATCCCCATTTCCTCAAGAAAATCGGAGGGATTCATCTCCTTTGATCTCTGATCGTAGCGGAAGCGGGAGAAAAACACCTTCTCGGAGGCCGAAGCACTCAGGGTGGAGAAAAGATGTTTTTCCTTCTCGTAATGGAGACCTTCCTCGTCAAACACCCTTTTTTTAAGCACCCGGTTTATTTCCACCTTTTCTCTGGGCTTTAAAACGGGATCCAGTGGAAGAGCGGAGGGAAAAGAAGTATCCGAAAGGCCGACCAGGAAAAGAAACCCAGGGTTTATGCCGCGCGCCGCTGAGAAATCAATAACGCCTACCCTCTGAGAATCGGCATCGCATGGAGTTTTATAAGGAACCGTTCTCTCCCCCATAAACTCATCCAGGAAAAGAAGATGCTCTCCGGAGTCCGAAACCCGGAAATCGAACTCGCCGTAAGAAAAGGAAAGCTCCCTCAGAAAAGAGAAAAACTCATCGAAACATTCCTTGGTCGTTTTATTTCTCTCTATAAGCAGTGCCGAGCTCTCAGAGACCTTGAGTTCCGAAAAAATTTTCCTTAGATCAGAAGTCATAGAGGCAAAACTTCTTCTTCCGAACTTTGACGATACAGAACCAAGCGCCAGGCCTATATCACCGGCGACTTCGGACAGCTGGCGGTCCTGCTCCGCTATATGTTCCAGAAGCCTCTTCCAGCCTACAATACCGCTTACAGTTCTGTATTTCTTGTCCGCGGAGGAAATCTCTTTCAGGAGGTTGATACAGCGCCGCGAGAGCTGAGACTCTCCCAGGTAGAGAGTAAAAAGCGGGTTTGAGAGAAGTGCGATCAAGTCGTTTCTGTGAAAATTGCCTGACTTGAGGCGAAGGATATCGCCCGCGAGGCGTCCGTATACGCTTTCCGCCAGGGTTCCGGAGTTCCTGAGGTCAACGGCAACCCCGTTTTTCTCGAATATACTGGCTATTGAGCGGCCGCGTTTCTGCGCTGACCTCACAAGGACCTTAAAATCAGAGGCCTTATGCCCCTCATCCCGGATAAGTCTTTTGATTGTCCTTGAAACGTACTCAATTTCGTCGTGAGAGTCGCGAAACTCGCTGAGTTCCCTCTTGGTATTGCCTTCCGGGCCTTTCTCTATCATTGTGAAATCTTCTTCATAGTCCGCGGAAGCTCCGCTGAGCCTGCCTAGAAAGCAATCTCTGTACTCATCCAGGTCGCCAAAATCGCTTACGAAAAAGAAAATCTCTGGAACCGCGGAGGAAAGGCTCTTTATCATGTCAAGTTCGCAGAGGGTGAAATCGGAAAAACCGAAAACCACAAGCTTTTTCGCCGACGGGAAAAACGGGTCAAGCCCTGCTCTGCCCAATTCTTCTGAGACGACACGGACGGAATCCGCGTCATCAAGAAAGCCTCTCTCCGCCACAAGCGCTTCGTATTTTTCATAAACAAGCGCTATATCCGAGAGTTTCTTGCGAAGACCACGCGCCTTGATTCTCTTAGCGGAACCGACAAACTCCTCCACTGAGACCTTGCTTTGCTTAAGTTTTGAAACAATGGAAGCTGCGGAGTTAAGAAAATCCCGGTTCTGTGAGAATTCCCCGAAAACCTC
>CAYSDX010000018.1:0-37950 GCA_964429945.1 uncultured Spirochaetia bacterium
TTCAAGCTCTTTTATGTACTTCTCCCCAGATGCCTTCTTGTCTGCTCCCGAGCCGAATACCTTGCCCGCGTTCCCAAGCAGCTGCCTCTTCCACATGCTTATCTGATTGGGGTGAACATTGAACTGCTGGGCAAGCTCCGCTACCGTCCTCTCTCCAGTGGAGTATTGCCCATGTTTTCCCCACACCCTCATATCCGATTACTGTGACTGGAGTTTCTTTTTCCGGGCTTTGCCACCATAAAGTCAGTGCATTATAAACAGAGATACGTTTAATCTTTTTGGCTTCGGCCCCGCCAGCGGCATTCTGTCCAAGTTCAGCGGTTGCTTCTTGTGGAGAGTTCCATATCTTTTCGAGCTTTTCGTGAGATACTTCTCTTAATGTTTCAAATCCCAAGCACCAAGATTGCAAATCACGTTTTAGCTTTTCAATAGTGTTTCCCAAGACTGGTCTAAGTTCCCGCGCTAATACTCCAGCTTTCTTGGAGAACTTCGACTCAACTATGTCAGGGGCATAAGCGCACAATCCAGCAAGCGGTGTCAACTCATTATCATTTGGCCAATCAAGAATTAATATAGGTACACCTGTTTCTTTACCTTTAAGAAATAGTGAGTGTCGTATTTGCTCTGAGACACTGCCTGTTGTGATTAACACCCAGGCTTCAAGAGCTTCATCTCGGTCTAATGCT
This sequence comes from uncultured Spirochaetia bacterium, assembly GCA_964429945.1. Classification (GTDB taxonomy): domain Bacteria; phylum Desulfobacterota_D; class UBA1144; order Nemesobacterales; family Nemesobacteraceae; genus Nemesobacter. The sequence goes on from CAYSDX010000018.1 coordinate 687, forward strand.
TGGTCAATTTCCCCGCGTAATTCTCGTTCATTAAGCTTCGTGGAATCACTGTATTTTTTGCATTCTAAGCGAAACCGTCTACCTTGTTGTCCTGCTGGACCAGCATCTGCACCATACTGAAAACCCTTACTAGCTACAGCTATCGGTACACTAAGAAGGTGGCCTAGTAGGATGGCTACGAGACGTTCAAATTTAGATGCATCTCCACCATTTTGAAGTTCATGCTTAAGTTTTTCCTGAAGACTTATATTTTTTCTGCTAAGGGGCATGGCAGCGTGGCAATTCTATTTACAGCGGAGTTTGGAGTTTATAGAGGAATTGTTGCTTTTTCCTCGATTAAACTATGATAATTAAACCGAACAGTTATTGCGAGTCGGAAAGTTCGTAACCGCGAGATATTTCATTCTTGATTTTTTGCGAATTAGTACCCACTTAGAGGCGAAGCGTATTCTCGGGGAATTTCCATGTAACTACTGCAGAATTTACAAGGCAACTACGAAGGTTCCCATGTTGCCTGTCAGCGTGTTATTAAGTATATATTTGCAACCTAATTGCCAAGCTTTTCCGTTCCATGCCCAAGCGAACTGACATAAAAACCATAATGGTCATTGGCTCCGGTCCCATAGTCATAGGGCAGGCCTGCGAGTTTGACTATTCAGGCACCCAGGCGTGCAAGGTGCTGAAGGAAGAAAGCTACAGGGTGGTTCTGGTAAACAGCAACCCGGCCACCATAATGACCGACCCGGACTTTGCCGACAGCACTTACGTGGAACCGCTTGTTCCCGAAATGCTGGAAAAAATAATAGAGAAGGAAAAACCCGACGCCCTTCTGCCCACAATAGGCGGGCAGACGGCCCTTAACCTCTCCGTTTCGCTTGCCGAGTCGGGCGTGCTCGAGCGCCACGGTGTGGAACTCATAGGTGCGAAAATCCCGGCCATAAAAAAAGCGGAGAACAGAGATCTTTTCAAAAAAGCCATAGCTGACATAGGTCTTGAGGTGCCGAAAAGCGGAATCGCGCATAACATGGAAGAGGCCTGGGACGTTGTGGACGAGGTAGGGTTTCCGGTCATCATACGGCCTTCTTTTACTCTTGGCGGGACCGGTGGAAGCGTTGCCTATAACAAGGAGGAGTTCGATGAGTTCGCCAAGGCGGGAATCGAGAGTTCTCCGGCAAGCGAGATACTAATAGAGGAATCCATAGTGGGGTGGAAGGAATTTGAGTATGAGGTAATGCGGGACCACATGGATAACGTCGTCATAATCTGCTCCATAGAGAATTTCGACGCCATGGGCGTTCACACGGGAGACAGCATAACGGTGGCTCCTGCGCAGACCCTTACCGACAAGGAATACCAGCATATGCGTGATGCGTCCATAGCGATAATAAGGGAAATCGGCGTTGAAACCGGAGGATCGAATATCCAGTTCGCCATTAACCCCAAAGACGGGCGGATGATGGTAATAGAGATGAACCCGAGGGTCTCGCGAAGCTCTGCGCTTGCTTCAAAGGCCACGGGGTTTCCGATTGCCAAGATAGCCGCGAAGCTTGCGGTCGGCTATTCGCTTGATGAGATCTCAAACGATATAACGAAGTACACCCCCGCGTCTTTTGAACCGACGATAGATTACGTTGTGGTGAAAATACCGAGGTTTGCGTTTGAGAAGTTTCCGCAGACGAGTCCGACTCTCACCACGCAGATGAAATCCGTGGGGGAAGCCATGTCCATCGGAAGGACCTTCAAGGAGTCCCTGCAGAAGGCGATGAGATCTCTTGAGATAGATTCCTACGGTTTCGAGAGGATATCTGATGACCCCGAAGAGGTAAGGGAAGAACTCAGGGTTCCCTCCCCTAGGCGGCTCTGGTACATAGCTGATGCGTTTCGCCTGGGTATGGACCTTGAGGAAATTCATTCAATTTCTCACGTGGACCCGTGGTTTCTTCAGAACATTAAGCAGATTACCGATTTCGAACCTCGTCTTGCGGAGAGCGGTCTTCACCGTGAAACCATCCTGCAGGCCAAGCGCCACGGTTTTTCCGACATCGAGATCGCAAGGATTCTCTCTGCGGAGGAAGAAGAAGTGAGGAATTTCCGTCTCGGCGAGGGAATCGAGCCTTCTTTTAAGATGGTTGATACCTGCGCCGCCGAGTTCGAGGCATACACCCCTTATCTTTATTCGACTTTCGAGAGCGAAAGCGAGGCGCTTCCCACAGACAAAAAAAAGGTCGTGATACTCGGCGGGGGACCGAACCGCATAGGGCAGGGCATAGAGTTTGACTACTGCTGCGTGCACGCGTCTTTTGCGCTCCGGGAAGAAGGATACGAGGCTATTATGGTTAACTGCAATCCCGAGACCGTGAGTACGGATTACGACACCTCGGACAGACTTTATTTCGAGCCGCTTACGCTTGAAGACACCTTGGCTCTTATAAGAAGAGAGGATCCCTGGGGAGTTATAGTTCATCTGGGAGGCCAGACCCCACTTCGCCTCGCGCTGGCGCTTGAGAGTGAGGGAGTAAAAATAATAGGCACTTCCCCTGAGAGCATTGATCTTGCAGAAGACCGCGACAGGTTCAGAAAGCTCGTTTCTGACCTTGATCTGCTTCAGCCCCAGAGCGATACCGCTAGAAGCGAGGAAGAGGCCCTTGGCATAGCCGACGAGATAGGATATCCGGTCATGGTCCGCCCGTCCTATGTTCTGGGCGGTCGCGCCATGGAAACAGTTTACGATGAGGAGTCTCTTCGGACCTACATACGGGAAGCCGCGAGCGTTTCGCCGAATCACCCGATACTGATAGACAAGTTCCTGAAGGACGCAAAGGAAGTAGACGTGGACGCGGTTTGCGACGGGGAAACGGTTGTCGTGGGCGGGGTGCTTGAGCACATCGAGGAAGCGGGGGTTCATTCCGGGGACAGCGCGGCGATTCTGCCTCCGTTCTCAATGGAAACCGAAATTGTCGAGGAAATAAAATCCCAGACCAAAAAACTTGCGCGCGCGCTCGGGGTAAAAGGGCTTGTCAACATCCAGTTTGCCGTAAAGGACGGGGAGGTTTACATAATTGAGGTAAACCCGAGGGCTAGCCGCACCGTTCCTTTCGTGAGCAAGGCCATAGGGGTTCAGCTAGCCAAGATCGGAACCAAGGTGATGATCGGAAAATCTCTTGAGGAACTCGGGTACACCGAAGAAATCGTCCCGACGCATTACTGCGTAAAGGAATCGGTCTTTCCCTTTGTCAAGTTCCCGGAAGTCGACACGATTCTGGGTCCGGAGATGAAATCCACCGGCGAGGTTATGGGAATCGCTCCTGATCTCGACCAGGCGTTTGCCAAGTCCCAGATCGCGGCCGGAAACAGTCTCCCTTCGGGCGGAGTGGCTTTCATAAGCATAAAAGACGAGGACAAGTCCGCCAAGATGCTCGATATAGCCCGAAGGCTCAGCGATACCGGTTTTGATATAATGGCTACCGGGGGCACGTCGGAATTTCTCAATAAAAATGGTATATTTTCCCGGACAGTAAAAAAGGTAAAGCAGGGCCGTCCCCACATAGTCGATCACCTTAAAAACGGCGAGGTTCAGTTGGTTATAAACACCACTTTCGGGAAAAAGGAGATCGAGCAGTCCTATTCGATAAGAAGGACTGCGCTTGTGAACAACATTCCTTATTTCACGACTCTCGCAGGCGCGGTTGCCGGAGTCGGTGCTATTGAGGCTCTTGTGAGAAGCGGCCTCGAGGTAAAGGCTTTGCAAAGCTACTATTAACACGGATACGGGGATGATGATTGAGACGCAGAGGAGATATTGATGAGTGGCCAAAGAGTTTTAATTACTCCCGATGGATGGAAAAAGCTTCGGGATGAGCTTCACAGGCTAAAGACCGTTGAAAGACAGGAAGTTATCAAGCTCATAGAGTACGCAAGATCTCTCGGGGATCTTTCCGAAAACGCCGAGTACGAGACCGCCAAGCAGAAACAGTCATTCATAGAGGGCAGGATACTGGAAATAGAAGGCCGCCTTGGCCGAGCGGAGGTAATAGACCCCGAGAAAATCACCGCGCGGGACAGGGTTGTCTTCGGTCTTACGGTTACGGTTCAGGATGTCGATTCCGGCGATATAAGAAAATACAAGCTCGTGGGAGAAGATGAATCCGAACCTGAAAATGGCTTCATATCCGTTACCTCTCCGGTCGGCAGCGCGCTTATCGGGAAGAGGGTTGATGACGAGATACAGGTCAGGGCTCCCGGAGGAATTAAGGAATTTCTGGTTCTTAGTATAGAATAGTGTTTTGGTATGGGCGGGCCAGTTGACAATCTCAGGAGATTCATACTGTTTTCGATTGCCTTCCATGTTCTTATCTCTTTTGCTTGGGGGAAGATTGTCGTGCAGAGAAGCGTTCCTGTATACGGCGACCACATAGAGGTCTCCCTCAGGCGTTTTGAATTCGAAAAACCCGCACCCGCGGAAAAAGTCGTAAAGAAAAAGAAGGTTGTCGAGAAGAAAAAGGAAGAAACCGTAAAGAAAGTGGAAAAGCGGGATGATTCTCTGGCGCTCAAAAAGGAAGAAAAATCCGCTCCGGCCGAGGAACCTGATGAGGCTTACGCGACCGCGAGGCCCTCTTACGGCTTTACTCCCAGACCCGGCTACCCCGCGGTTGCAATAAGGCGCGGTTACGAGGGAAGCGTGTTGCTTAACGCACATGTGCTTCCAAACGGCGAGGTCGAGGAAGTGACCATCTTCAGATCCTCCGGTCACAAGGTTCTTGATAATGCTGCTTTGAAGGCTGTAAAAAGATGGAAATTCGTCCCGGCGCAAAGAGGCTTCAAGGCGGTCTCAAGCTGGGTTAAGGTTCCGATAGAGTTTCGACTGGAGGGAGGCTGAGCCGTCAGCCGGGATTCTTTGTCTTTTTCATGAGAAATTATCTGGGCGTGTTCGTTATATCTTTTTTGATCGTGGCGCTTGACCAGCTGACCAAGTGGCTTGTCAAGGTCCACGTGCCGCTTCTCTCGAGGATAAACGTGTTTTCCTGGTTTGATATAACCCATCTGCGAAACCCCGGAATCGCGTTTGGCATGCTAAGGAACATGTCCGAGGATATAAGATTCTACTTTTATATTGCTGTTTTCGTTTTGGTGCTGATCGTGATTTTTTTCTTTCTTCGCAGGCTGGAGAAGGAGCAGGGGCTCTTTCGGTATGCCCTGGCTCTTGTGCTTGGAGGGGCGATTGGAAACTCAATAGACAGGTTTGCCTACGGATACGTGACCGATTTTATCGCGGTCTACTGGCCGGGGAACCCTGATCTGCTCTGGCCACCGTTTAACGTGGCTGATTCCGCGATCACGGTCGGAGCAATTTCGATTCTGATTTCCGGGGTTGTGGGACGGAGTAAGGAGAGGTAGATGTTTAGCGGGATAGTTGAAGATGTTGGAGTGCTCCGGGCGCTTGAGGAAAAAGACAAGGGAGTTGTTTTAAGAGTCGGGGTTCGGAAAATTGACGCCGGGGAACTTGTTCTGGGAGAGAGCGTGGCTGTAAACGGCGTGTGTCTTACGGTGGTTTCGGTGGAGGACGGGAGTTTTTCCGTTGACGCTTCCCACGAAACCCTCTCAAGGACTAATCTCTCCGGCCTTCTGGCGGGAAGCGGAGTAAATCTTGAGAGGTCTCTTCGTGTCGGAGACAGGATGGGTGGACATATCGTCACGGGTCACGTGGATGGGGCAGGGACCGTTCAGTCTATTGCCCCGGTCGGGGAATCCCGGGTTTTTTCTTTCTCGATTCCCGCTGCGCTTGCGAAATATGTGGTTGAAAAAGGATCGGTTGCCGTAGACGGCGTGAGTCTCACCGTTAATTCGGTAAGGGACACGGAGTTCTCGGTAAACATAATTCCTTACACGCTTCGGGAAACAACGTTTTCTGAGTTTTGCCGGGGCCGGGAAGTTAACATAGAGTGCGACATAATAGGCAAGTACGTTGAGAAAATGCTCTCCGGCGCAGGTCCCCCCACTGGGGGTTCTTCTGTCGGAAGAAAGCTGTAGCAGTGACTTGAGCGAGAAACGACACATTTTCCTTGCGGGGTTCATGGGAGCGGGCAAAACCAGCGTTGGCCGGGAGCTTTCCCGGAGGCTGCAGGTGGATTTCTATGATCTTGACAGTGAAGTGGAACGGGCCCGGGGGCTTTCGGTAACAGAGATCTTCGCGGCGGACGGGGAGGATGGCTTCAGGGAGCAGGAAACCGAGATACTTGAGGTTTTCTCGCAGAAAGCGTCCCCGGCTGTGATCTCGACTGGAGGAGGAGTGGTCCTGCGGAAACATAACCGGGACATAATGAGTGCCTCGGGCGAGGTCTTCTATCTGCGGGCGGATATTGATACCCTGTGGGACAGGGTAAGGCGCAAGAAGGGGAGGCCCCTTCTTGACGTCAAGGATTCTCGTGCTAAATTCCAGGAGCTTTTCATGAAAAGAAAAGATATTTACGAACGCTTGCCGCATGCCGTTTCTACGGATGATATGAGTATTTCCGAAGTTGCTGATAAAATAGCTGGGATGCTGAAATGAAGCTGGAGGCTTTAACTATGAAAAAACCTGTTTTTCTGTTTCTTGCTGCCTGTTTTCTGCTTGTTGGTTCTCTTTCATGCGCGAAAGTAGAGGAAGATGATGAAACCTCCGAACTGCTGTCGGGCGAAGGTGCCCCTGAACTTCTTTCTTCTTCAGGTTCTACGGAAACCTTTCCTTCTCTCTCTGGTCTTGTCGAGAAGCAAAAACATTCCGTTGTGAACATAAGCACCACAAGCGTTGCAAAACGGGGACCAATGTTTCCTGATTTTGGCGAAGGAGACATTTTCGAGGATTTTTTCAAGAGATTTTTTCCGAACGACCGGGAGCGGGAGTTCAGAAAAAAGGGGCTGGGTTCCGGGTTCGTAGTAAGCAAAAACGGTTTCATAGTCACCAACAACCACGTGATCAGCAGGGCAGAGGATATACAGGTCGTTCTCTACGACGGGTCAAGGTATACGGCCGAGATTGTCGGACAGGACATAAAAACGGATCTTGCGGTGCTGAAGATAAAGCCCGAAAAGAAGCTTAAGCCCGTTGTTTTCGGAGATTCCGGAAAACTGAGGATCGGCGACTGGGTCATGGCCATCGGAAACCCCTTCGGTCTCGGCTACACCGTCACGGTCGGAATAGTAAGCGCGAAGGGAAGATCTCTGGGTCTCGGGGCCTACGATGACTTCATTCAGACCGACGCATCGCTTAACCCCGGGAACAGCGGAGGACCGCTTTTTAATCTGGGAGGAGAGGTGGTCGGGGTTAACACTGCGATAGCTGCCAGGGGACAGGGAATAGGTTTTTCCATCCCCGCTAACATGGCCAAGGGAGTCATATCCCAGCTGATGGAAAAAGGCAAGGTGGTAAGAGGATGGCTTGGGGTCATCATTCAGCCCATAACGCAGGAGATTGCAGAGGGCATGGGCCATGAAAGTACGGACGGGGCTCTTATATCCGATATAAGCCCGGGAAGCCCTGCGGAGAAAGCGGGTCTTAAAAGGGGAGACGTGGTAGTGGAGTTTGACGGAAAGCCTATAGAGGAGTTTACGTCTTTGCCCAAACTCGTGGCAATGAAGGCTCCCGGCGCCTCTTCTAAACTCACGGTTCTCCGCGACGGGAAGCGCAAGGACATCTCCGTTGTTCTTGGCGAGATGCCGGATGATAAGACTGCTGCCGAGTCCCGGAAGGAAGAGGACATTGAATTAAGCGACATTACCCCGGATATTGCCTCACGGTTCGGCCTTGAAGACAAGACCGGAGTTCTGGTTACCGACGTAAGCCGTGGCAGTTCTGCCTGGGAAGCGGGATTTCGTCCTGGCGACGTGATACTCGAGGTTGACAAAAGCCCCGTGGCGAACTTGGGGGACTACAACAAGGTCGTGGACCGCCTCGAACCCGGGAAAAAGTATCTTTTTCTGGTAAAGAAACGCAAAAACACCATTTACATCGGCTACGCCGTCAAAAGGAAACAGTAGCGGGGGACATGTGAGATTGCGATGATTATTGCTCTGCTTCGGGAATGATTTTCCTTCGGAATTCTTCCGGCATCCGCACGGTTTTTCTCTTTTTGTAGTCAAAGAACACGAGTGAGGTTTTCACCCTCGCAACCTCTTTACCGCTTTTTTCGTTCACGAGCACGTAGACAAGTTCGCAAAAATGGTTGCCGTGCTCACCGATGCCGATGCTTATTTCTATTACGTCTCCGTAGAACGCTTCTGAACTGTAGGTAATCCCCACGTCTCCCATTATGATTCCCACCCCCTCTATGTCGCCTTCGGTGTAACCATGGGTTGTGAGGAACCTCACGCGAGCCTCGTGCGTCAGAGTGAGTACGGAATCGTGTCCGAGATGGGAACCGTAGTTTATGTCGTCTATTCTTATCGGGATTTGCGTTGAGAAGACGAATTTGCTGGGGATATCTATTTTTATTCTGGACATTTTTGCGGGTTTTCTCCCTGAATATATCAGCATTTGCGCGGCTAGGAAAGAATTGTTTGCTTTTTGTTTTTAAGGGGTTATAGTCATGCCTCAATAATTGTTCCAACAAATTTTTCTAGGAGGCAGAATCAGATGGAAGAAAGGACAGAAAAGGAGCATGTTAGTAACCACGTTGATATTGAATCCAAGAGGTTTTTCTTTGACGTTAAGGAGAACCACAAGGGTCAGTACCTGAGGATTACGGAACTAAGCGGCGGCAGATCCAGCATAGTGGTCCCTTTTGAAGGAATAGAGCAGTTCAGGGACAAGCTGGTCGAAACGATAAAAGAATCCCTTGAGTTAGTGGGAAGCTAGAGAGTTCCCAAGCACTTTAAACCCTCCCCCATTCAGCACTCAGGCATAAGTTCCTACATTACCGCTTTTGCTTTTACCACTCTGAGCTTTATATAATTCGGGTCGGGAAGTTTGCTTATAAACCCGACCTGAACGTTTTTCAGCCGCATTACCTGTCCCGGAGCGAGGACTTTCTTCACCTTGAACCGGTTTGATCCGAAAGGCGCATTAGAGGATGTGAAAAACTCTATTTCAAACACTATTTTCTCGTAAGTGATGTCGCTTATATTTTCGATGACGAGTTTGCTCAGCGTCGCGGTTGACCCGGGGATTCCGCTTCCCCATTTAAATTCCCTTATGACTATATCGTGTTTCGGGAAAGATTCTCTGAGTTGTTCCTGATAGGGCTGGGTGTTTCTCTCCATAGCCGTCTCGGTCGGAGGAGAGCTTTCCGCTCCGCCTTCATAACCGCTTTCGGCTCTATTAGAAGAGGATATCTCTTGTTGGGACTCGGCTTTTTTTTCTCCGTCCTTTTTCCGAAGTATGCTTACGGAGCTTATTTTTTCCTTTATCCTCTGGCCGATGCTTCCCCCGCCCGCAAGGATGTAGTTGAGTTCCTTTGTTGTTATCGGCACGGCTCCTGAGATGGCGATTGATCTTTCAAGAGCATTCGGACTCGAGAAGCCCACATTTATTCCCGTAAAAGTTCTTTCCGCTCCTGCTGGGAGAACGTCATGTATTACTACCGAGGACAGGTGAGTGCTGCCCGGACCGTCTCCCGCGTCTTTTTCCGTTAAAAGTATCTTTATGTTTTTAAAGTGGATTTCCCCGGTGTTCTCAAGGGTGATTTCCGTTATGAAACCCTCCGTTCCGAAGGTTGCGCCTTCAAACTCCCAGTTTTTTATAAAAATCACGTTCTCGGCGCTTGCCGACGAAGAGCTTCCCGATACCTCCGCCCCCACTACCGTCGCCTCAGATTCTTCAAGATCCGAGTTCATAAGCCCCAGATTCAGGTCGGAGAAGGTTTTTTCGCTTTCGGCGGGCAGTTCCTCTGGTATTGTTCCCTGAAGCGAACCCAGAAACTTGCCGTTTCTCGTAAGCAGATCAACACTGATTTTGATGTTCCTGTAGCTGTTTTTGCCTGTATTTGCGACGGTTATTTCCCCGAGCGTTGCCATGCGGCCGACTCCGTAGGATTTCCACGAATAGTTCGTTACGCTGAGATCCTCCTTGGGGTTTGGCTGCGCGTAAGCGACCTCCGCCCGCGGGGAGAGAAGAAGCGGAAAAAGCAGAACGGCAAGAGTGATTGTTGCAGCGTGGATTATGCTTTTCATCAGGTCTGAAGGAATGTTCGTAATAATATAACGGAGAGTTTTTATTATGGAAACTCCCTGAGGGGGTTTTTTCTCTTGAGATATCTCCCAGAAAAGTTATAACTCTAGGGCGGGCCGGTAACCGAAGGTTTTTTCGCCGCGCGATCCGCCGTAACTCATAAAAACAGCAGGTTTTTTTCAATGGCAATTTACATCTTACTCAGCAGGCTTACCCCAGAGGGCAGAAAAACCGTGAAGGAGCGGCCCGGGAGAATAAAGGAAGTCGACAAGGAGCTTGAGGATATAGGCGTGAGGGTTATCGAGCAGTACGCGACTTTGGGCAGATACGATTTCGTGAACATAGTGGAGGCGCCCGATAACGAAACCATAGGAAAGGTTTCGGTTGACCTTTGCTCGAGAGGGACGGTCGAGCTTATAACCCTTCCGGCGGTCTCGGTCGAATCTCTTGTGGAATCGCTTAACAGGGTCAGGGCGGAAAAAGCTCCTCCCCAGTCTGCGCAGGATGATTAGGGATGTTTAAAAAATATTTCGGCGTAGTGGAAGAGCAGTCGCAGGACGTTTTCGGTACTCACGCGAAAAAAACGCTTTCGGTTTTCTCATTTTTCTCGGTTGCCGCGGTCATCCTGCCCCTTGTTATACTAATTCTGTTTGTTGTGCTGAAGCTCTTCTGAACTATTAATGTCGAAGATAAGAACACTCCCTGATGTCCTTGTCTCCAAGATAGCAGCCGGAGAAATAGTCGAAAGACCGGCTTCTGTAGTAAAAGAACTTGTTGAAAACTCAATTGATGCCGGGGCGACCAGGATATCCATACATCTTCAAGCCGGAGGCAAGAGACTTATAAGGGTGATCGATAACGGCCACGGGATGTCCCGGGATGACGCCCTTATGAGCATTGAACGCCACGCCACGAGCAAAATAAGGGATATTGACGATCTTTTCTCCATAGGGACTCTCGGTTTTCGGGGCGAGGCGCTTCCGAGCATAGCCAGCGTTTCAAGGTTCAGGATAATAACGGGCGCCGAGGGTTCTGAATCCGGCACCGAAATCTATATTGAAGGCGGGGTCATGAGGAAGGTGAAGGAGTCGGCGTTTCCCGTGGGTTCTTCAGTTGAGGTTAAGAACCTGTTTTTCAATACGCCGCCGCGGCTTAAGTTTCTTAAGAAACCGGAAACCGAACTCGGCAGGGTTCTTGAAGTTATCCAGCGTGAAGCCCTGTCAAGGCCCGGGGTGTCTTTTGAGATCTTTTCGGACGGGAAGAATATCCATCGCTACGGCGCAAGCGAATCGCTCGCGCAGCGCGTAGCGCAGATAATTCCGGGCACATCGCTTTACGAGATAGAATTTGAAGACGAGGTGCTTTCGCTGCACGGCTTTGTGGGAAGTCCTCTGGATCACCGTTCCTCGATGCGCAGGCTGTTTACTTACGTGAACGCAAGACCCGTAAGGGACCGTTTTATAAACAGGATCATAATGAACTGCTACGGGAGGACGCTTGAGAAAGGGAAATACCCTCAGGGAGCGATCTTCATTGAAAGGGATCCCGCTTTGGTGGACGTGAATGTGCACCCGACTAAAAGTGAGGTGATGTTTGAGAACCAGTACGAAGTTGGCGAGAGTATCCGCCGCGCGATAGGCGGCATGCTTGCCGACGCCCCGTGGATGAAAGGGCACAGGGAAAGAACCCGAAAGGCCCTTGGGGATTTCTACGAGAGGCAGAAGGACTCGGGACCCCCAGAGAGGAGGGATTACTCCGCCGCATCACCTTCGGCGAAGAGGGCCTCCACGCAAGTTGCCTACGAGTCCGAATTGGAGTCTTCCAGTTCTCACCACGGCGCTTCCGCTGTATTCGAGAAATCCCCCCCGCTTGCGAAAGAGGACATGTTCTCCGACGGTTTTTACTCAAGCCTCAGGTTCCTGGGACAGGTCGGGAAACTGTATCTAGTATGCGAGAGTTCCGACGGGATCATCCTTATTGACCAGCACGCGGCTCATGAGCGGGTTAACTTCGAGAGAATAAAGAAATCTTACCTTGAAGAGGCTTCTTCCTGTTCCCAGAAACTTCTCATTCCCGAAGTCATCGAACTTACGGCCCGGGAGATAAATACGGCCCAGCGGTTCGCGGATGAGATGGGAAAGCTCGGTTTTTATTTTGAGATTTTCGGGGAAACCGCGGTGAGGGTGAAATCCGTTCCGGGATTCCTGAGGGACTCTGATTACTCCCGGGTTTTCAGTGACCTGTTTGACGAGCTTGACGGTTTCGGCGATCCCAGGAGTTTTGGGGAACATCTTGACACCGTCTGTGCCACGATGGCATGCCACAGTTCAATAACTGCAAACCGTATGCTCTCACAGGAGGAAACGACGGCTCTTTTCGCGGATATGGACGCTTCGCAGAATCCTCACGCCTGTCCCCACGGCCGGCCGGTTGCGGCCCGGATATCGTACAATATGCTCGAGAAGATGTTTAAAAGAACCTGATTCGGACGGGTTATTACGTTATGATCGTAAGCGAGAATTTCCGAGAAAAGATTGCTGTTTGCAAACTCATAAAGGAGAGGTAAATCCGAAATGGCTGTTGTTGACACGAGTCGTTTTCACAAGGGCATGAAGATAGAGACCGAGGGGGCCATCTGGGAGATAGTCGAGTACAAGCATTCGAAGATGGCGCAGAGAAGCCCGATAGTTACCGCGAGGCTTAAAAATATCGCCACGGGGGCCGTGCGGGAAATGAAATTCCGTGCGGGAGACACATTTAACGTCCCCGATATCCAGAGAAGGACTATGCAGTATCTCTACAGGGACGACACGATGTTTTACTTCATGGATTCCGAGACTTTTGACCAGTTTCCTTTCAGTGCGGACATAATAGGGGATACGGCGAAGTTTCTTAAGGAGCAGCAGGAAGTCACGGTGCAGATGCATGAAGGAGAGCTCATAGACGTGGAACTTCCAACCGCCGTTGTCTTCGAGGTTACTCACACCGAACCCGGAGTTAAGGGAGATACGGTCTCAAGCGCTACCAAACCTGCGACCATAGAAACCGGAGCGGTGGTGGCCGTCCCTCTTTTCATTAATATCGGGGATATGATAAAGGTCGATACCAGAAACGGAAACTATCTCGAAAGGGCGAAATCCTGAGCGGAGACCGCCGAACTGTCGACCAGACCTATTTTCCGAAAGGATCCTCCATTTCCGGATGCCATAGTCTGAAGTGTTCCCTGTGCAGGTCGTGGTATGAATCTTTCTCGAAATACTTGTCGTAGAATTCAAGATCGAGATGGTGGGCTTGGAACACCAGCCGCACGAACATAGGGTCCAGAAAAGCCGGGAATCTGCAGTAGTTCTCATACACGTAGGTGCAGAAATCCTTTACTATCTGTATCCTGACTTCGGAAGGGTGGTATTCATCCTGCAGAATAGACGCGGGATCTCTGTAGGGAAACGGATTGTCCTCCTTCCAGAATCCCCCCCTTACTTCGAGAAACCTGTCGACCGCTTCGCCCATGTCCGCCACGTAGGGAGGGCAGAGGGATTCAAACACCCCGTCTCTTCCGACTGGATAGGGCGGATTGGTGCTCCTAAGGCTTTCCTCCGGCTGGACGAACCGGAACCCGAGTCCCTTGTGGGAAGGGTCGACCCCTAGCGCGTAATGGGGAAGCAGCCCCGTGAAAGTCCAGCCCCCGAGACCCAGGGCCTGCAGCGCGAGATTCATGTTCTGACTTATAAATGCCTGTTCCACGTTAAGCGTTGTCAGCACCCTTAGTTCCAGGTCAAACAGTGAAAGCCTGACGTCGTTTCTTATGTAGCCTTTCTCTATCCACTTATCAAGACCACACGACCTCCCCCCGTTTAGCTCGTCGATGATGTTAAAGCCGTATTTGGCTCCGAAGTATATGAACAGAAGCACCATGTACTCAACGGTGGTGTTTGTTACCGGGATGAAGAAGGTTGTTCCCGGTTTGTTGGTGTTCCAGGCGTTAAAGTCAAAAAGGCCGGGTTCTCCCTTCGGAAGGTCCGCTCTTTGGTTCTCAAGGGTAATTCTGCTTGCCCTGAAGAGCTCAAGTATTTTTTTAAGCTGCTTTTCCCTGTCAAGTGACATGAAGATGGAGGTGTCCGGGGGCATCAGGTCAAAAAGCCGTACCATGTAGACTCCTTCGTCGTTTGTGTAGAAAAGCTCGGTCGAGTGGGAGTTGCAGGAGCACGGCCAGCTTCTTCCCGTCCACTGGAAAAGCCATGATATGCCGGTTCTTGGAAGGTCCCCGAGGGAAAGACCTGTGGTTCCCGTGCCCGCCCAGATCAGCAATGCCTCTTCGAGTTCGGAAAGGGGAACGGGGTCGTGAGCGGAACTGTAAGCAAGGTTTCCCTCGGGAATTTCCATGCCGAGGCCGAAGCGCCGCGACCTTCTTGAGAATATGGAGTCGAGAAGACTGAAGTTTACGGCTTTTTCAAAGCCCTGGGGGATTTTCATCTTTCCGCTCTTTTAGGCGGCCTCGCGAGAAACGGCTGGTTTCCGGTCAGTTGTTGAGGGCTTTGCATTCCTCGCAGATTCCGCTGAAAAGCACCGAGTATCCGAGAATTTTGTAATTGTCTATTTGCGGGTCAAGTTTCGAATAAGCTATGGAATCGTCGTAGAGGTCCTCTATTTTTTTACACTTAACGCATACGACGTGGTGGTGAGGTTCCATGTTGGCGTCGTACCTTGCGGCGTGATACAGGGTGTTCACTACGGATATGAGCCCCATCTTCTCAAATGTTTCAAGCGTTCTGTACACGGTGGTAAGGGATATGTTCGGGTAGTAGTCCTTTATGTTCTTGTAGATCATCTCGGTACTTGGGTGCTGCATATTCCCCGCAAGTTCCCTGTATATCGCTATTCTCTGGGGAGTTACCTTAAGCCCCAGCTCTTTGCTTCTTTTTATGAATTGCGATATCTTGTTTTCGGTTCTGAGTTCCGAATTCTTCATGCTCCGTTCCTTGAAGAAAATTAAAACAATCCAATCTCAATGTACCTTAAAAGTGTTCAAGTCTCAAACCGCGCGCCGTGGAGTGAATCGTGATTGAGTTTATGAAGAAAAACAGGGTCGTGGCCGTTATAAGATCCGCGAGTTACGAAAAATCTCTTGAATTTGCAAGGGCATGCGTTGACGGGGGGATAAGAATCATAGAAGTCATATCTATCTCTCCCGGTTCGGAGAGACTCATTGGGAAACTTGCCTCAGAGGACGGAATATGCGTTGGGGCGGGTACGGTTCTTGACCGCGGCTCCGCCGAACGGATGTCCGGCTGCGGGGCTAGTTTCATAGTTTCTCCGCACACGGACCCCGCGATAATCGAGTATTGCCGCAAAAACGCCATCACGGTCATCTCAGGCGCCTTTACGTCCTCAGAGATGGTTAACGCCCGCAACATCGGGGCGGACTTCGTGAAGGTGTTTCCCGCTTCGAGTTTCGGTCCGGGTTACATAAAGGCCATAAAGGAGCCTCTCGGATTCATGGATATCATGGTCACCGGGGGAATTGCCACGGATAACATCGGGGATTATCTTGCGGCGGGAACTGCGCTTGCCGGAGTCTCCACCGCGCTTCTGGGCGGAGGAGACGACTATTGGTTCATAAAACAAAGGGCTGAGGAATTCTCCGAGTTTTGTGCGTGAAAATGGATACGAAGCCGCAGGCAAGGGAGTTTTACCTGGATTCTATAGATGAGGTGTTCGCCGAGATATTTTTTCTTTTCGACGACGGCTTTGACGTCCGGATGAAAATTGCTTCCGAAACTTCGCTTGTAAGCGCTTTTTTCTCACCCGTCAACCAGAAGGTTGATCGAGAGAGGGCTGTTGATTTCGAGCTTTGCGCTTTTGAGTGTTCGGGTGTCGCCTCGGAGAATCTTGAGGAGTATCTCGGGGTCCCGGTGCATACGAGCAGCGCGCTTGAGTTTTTCGACTATGTTTTCTCCCAAAGATCAGAGATTGTCTGCGGCGTGGATTTTGCGGGAAACAGTTGGATAATAGCCGTTAATGATCAATGATGGCCACCGTTTCCGGTCGTTTTCAGATGCCGTTTTTTCTTTCCGGTTTGCTTTTTTGCGGGCGCGCTGAAAACCTGTTATTTTAGCAAAATGAGGTTTTTGCTGTTATTGCTGATGTTAGTGACCGCGTTTTCGTTGCCTGCTTATGCACAGAGCGGGACGGGCCACGATTGGTATTCGGGAAACAGCTACTATTGAAATACGGATTCCGAGGGTAAGACAACCGTTCACGGCTTTGATACGAAAACGGGGTCGTACTGGAATGCGACTATCGAACCGGATGGGGATATAAGGGGTTACGATAGCAATTACAATCCTTGGAGTTACGATAGCCGGACGGGATATTACTATAATTTCGGTACCGGTGAGAACTGTATCGGAAAAGGATATGTCCGGACATGTTATTGGGGAGGTGTGCTGAATGGCCCTAGAGGTAAAGGCAATCAATGAGCGGGTTGCTCATTTTGGGAGCGGACAAACAGGGAAAGACTAAAGCCACCGAAACAGAGGAGAGGAACTGCCTCTAGAACCGCTCCAGAATTTCGTAATAGGTATTTCTCTGCGCGGGGATAAACCCGGCGCTTTTTATCATGTGAACCAGTTCATCCACGGTTGAGCGAATCTTGTTCTCGGCGCATCCCAAGACGTTTTCATCGTAAAGAGTCCCGCCGAGATCGCTTGCGCCGTAGTGCATGGACATTGAACCCATTTTCTTTCCCTGGGTAAACCACGAGCCTTGGACATGCTTGAAATTATCCAGAAATATCCTGCATACCGAAAGAACCCTTAGATACCTCTCCCCCCCGACCTCGTCTTTTATCCTTTTTTCAAGCAGAGTGTTTTTGGGTTTAAACGTCCAGGGGATGAACGCCAGGAAATTTCCCGTTTCATCCTGAAGTTCTCTTATCCTGAGGAGGTGCTCGATTATGTCCTCGTCCTGCTCAAGGTGACCGAACATCATGGTCGCAGTTGTCTTAAAGCCCACAAGGTGAGCTTCCCTGGTGATCTTCATCCAGGTGTCGGCATCTATCTTGAGAGGGCTTATCGCTCTTCTCGCCCTGTTGGACAATACCTCGGCTCCGCCTCCCGGTATTGTTCTTAACCCGGCATCCCACAGGCTTTGGAGCACGTATGTTGTGTCGAGATTTTCATACTTGGCAATGGCTGCTATCTCCGGGGCGGAGAAGGCGTGGAGATGAAGATCCGGTATTTCCTTCTTGGCCCTTTTTACGATTTTGATGTAATAGTCGAGTTTCAGTTCCGGGTTGTGGCCGCCTTGCAGAAGAACGGTTGTGGCGCCGTTGTGGTATGAGGTGCGCATTATTTCAATCACTTTGCTGACGCTCAGTGTGTAGGCGTCGTAGGCGCCCGGCGGTCTCCAAAAGGCGCAGAAAAGGCACTCCGTGTCGCAGACGTTCGTGTAGTTGGGGTTTGTGTCCGCGATAAAGGTTACAATGTCTTCCGGATTGAACCTTTTTCTTACTATGTTGGCCAAGGAACCGAGCTGGAGCAGGTCGGCCTTTCCGAGAAGCAGGGAGGCTTCGGCGGGCGATATCCGCTTACCTTCAAAAACCTTCGCGTAGATGTTTTCAAGCGAATCCATAGAGAAAATTAATAAAGCTAATAGCCGAGGCAAAGTCAATTCCGCATGCAGTGTTCCTGAAGCTACATTCGAAGCAGGCGTGAACGAAAGGTTTTCTGCAATTGGGGAAAAGCGTATAGTTTAGAGGCGCAGGGTCCGGCGCCTGCGAGTTGGCGATGCGATAAAAGTTTAACAGCTTATTTGCGTGTAATCTTAAGATCTTATCCAGGCTTGAAATAATTTTTGGTAACTTGAAAACATATACTCTGTATCTGCTCGAAGATTTTGGATATCCATGATCAGAATCTCAATCATTGCTGTTCTGTGGATGCTGGTGACGGCATGCTTCGCGGGTTCTCCGGTATCCCCATCTGCTGTTATTCCACCTGATGCATGCGGCGACAATGCACCGGTTGTCACTCGCGGAGTTCTTGAACGGACTAGCGAGACTGATCCTGTGATTCTGGCCCGGCGTGTCTTAGAAATCCCGGATTTTCCCGGATACAGTCTGATTGACGACATAGTGCGGGTCTTGGAGGTAATACGTTCTACTTGGCCGGAGATGGCCGAAGTGAATGCGCGTCCAAGATGGGAACCCGGGACGCTGATTTTGGGTTTGGAACCGTCTTTGTTTAAGGCCGTGTCCCTCGGTTTGCCCGAAGAGGGAGGTGGTTCTGCTCCTTTTTGTACTGGGCACCCGGAGTTTGACGCTCTTAATGTGGCAGTCGGCTTGCGAGGCGTGGAAATTCTTCCTTTTGAATATACGCGGGTCATCGTAATCAGATTTGATCCGCGCGAGCACATTTACTCCGCGGGCGCGTCATATGGGAAAATAGAAGGAGTCATTTACGCCGAGCCTGAATTCGTGTTGAGAGATGGTTCCGATATCGAGATGCTTTGGTCGGGCGGGAAATGGTACTCGGTGTTTCGCAGGGCATGGGGCGATTGTCCTTCCTGCTGTATTTTTTCAGAGCTCTACTTCTTTATCGAACACGGGGGTAAAGTCGAACGAATTGGTCCGCAGCGGGCAGCGGAGATCGAGGAGTTTGCCGGGGTCCTTGCGCAGCGCGGCTGGATGCGGCGGCCCGAAAGGCGATAGCTGTTAGCCGACTGACTTGTTGTGCGGAAGCAGGCGATGTTGTTTTCCTCTGCTGTGTATTTTGAATCCATTTTTGTTATTCTGTTTGAGAGGGTTTTGCCCGGTGGTATATCGGCGGTTTTCCCTTTCGTGACTGCTGCGCACCGGGGTTTGGAACCGAAAATTGATATTTGCTTAGGTGCGTGGCTTGAAGAAATTTCCTGAAAAAAAGCTTTTCCTTCTTTTCTTTCTGTCTTTTTGCCTTTCCTGCGCAGGTGCGGGGCTCTCCATTGACTCTCAACGGAGTCTTGAGAGCGGAGACCAGACAAACGCCTATTATTATTTTGCGCTTTCGATGTTTTATCTCGAGGAAGGAAATCTGCCGCGCGCGGTAGAGAACCTTGAGAAGGCGGAGCAGATCGATCCCCGATCTTCCGAAATAAAATATCGCCTCGGCTTGATTTACATGGTCCTTAACATGCGCGAGAAGGCCGTTGCCAAGTTCACGCAGTCTATCGTTCTTGATCCGTCAAATTCTCCCGCCTACAGGGACCTTGCGCGCATCTACCTTGCATACCCTGACGAAGCCATGAAGAAGAGGGGGAAGAAGTTTCTGCTTAAGGCGGCCGAAATTGATCCTGGAGACAGGGAGACCTATCTGCTTCTTTGCGCAAGCGAATTGTATTCCGGCAATTTTGAGAAGGCAGAGCAATACGCTGAAAAAAGCCTTTTGATAAGTCCGACCGATGTCATGGGTCACTTCTACCTAGGGAGTATCGCGGTCAGACGAGATGATCTCGACGCCGCCGTAAAGCACTACAAAAGGGCGCTTGAAATTCAGCGGACGTACTACCCCGCATTTGTGGGACTCGTTGAAACCCTCGAGAAGGCAAAGAGAATCGAAGAGGCGATAGCTCAGTACGAGTCTGCGATCAGGAAATTTTCTCCTTTCCGCGACGTCTTCATTTCCTACGGGAACATGCTTTACCGCCACCGCAGGTTCGAACAGGCCATTGAGCAGTACAAAAGTGCGGAAGCTGCGGATCCGGACAATCCCGAGATCAAGTTCAGAACAGGTCTTTTGTATCTTGAAAGCGGCAGTTATGAGGAAGCGATCGGAGAACTGGGGGAGGTTCTCAAGCGCTTGCCGGCCCATTTCGAGGCAAAATACTATTCCGCCGTCGCCAACACCAAGCTTGAACGCTATTCTCAGTCAAGGAAGCTTCTCGATTCAATACCCCAGAGCTCTCCGCTTTACGTAGACGCAGTCGTTCACGGAGCCTACATAAACGAACTTGAGGGTTCTGCGCAGAAAGCGGTCGAGATACTGGAAGCGCTTTACGAAAAGGATCCGTATAACGCCAAGGCCGTGAATTCTCTTGGAGAGCTTTACGGAAGGCAGGGAAGACAGGATGATTCGATCTCTCTATACGACAGGTACCTTGAAAAGCACCCTGAAGACGAATCCGTTCTTTACGCGCTTGCCGTTTCCTATTACTACAGCGACCGTATATCGGAAGCACTCTCGGTAATGGGGGATATAATGAGCAGGAATCCGGAGAATTTCGACGCGATGAATTTTATAGGGTACACATACGCCGAGCGCGGAGAGAAACTAGATTACGCTGAAGAGCTTATAAACAGGGCTCTTGAGCTTGCTCCTGAACGGGGTTACATAATAGACAGTCTCGGGTGGGTTTACTACCAGAGGGGGGATTTCGCCAGAGCCCTTGAATATCTGCTTCGCGCCTCGAAGATACCCCCTTCAGACCCCACCATCTTGGAACATGTGGGTGATACGTATGAAAAACTCGGCAAAAGAGAACTTGCGGAGGAAAATTACGCAAAGGCCCTTGGACTCTTGGATTCTAAGAAGCTGTTTACGGTTGAAGATAGAAAAATCCGCGCAAGACTAAAAGAGAAGCTAAAGGAATTCAGACGCGATGAGGCATAGCTGCGTTCTCGTTCCTTTTGTTTTTCTCCTTTTCTCCTGTGCCGGAAAACTTCCGCCGACAGTTGCCGGGCACCCGGATATCTACTCCGTACTGGCGCAGGCAATACAGACCCAGCAGGGTTTTGCTTCGGTAAAAGCCAGGGCCAGGGTGTCGATAAAGTCCCCAGAGGGGAAAATCGTTTTCGATCAGGTGGCCACGGTTGTCCGCCCGGAGTTTTTGACGGTTGCTGTTTTCGCTCCTTTCGGCGAGATGCTTGCGAGGGTAGTTTCCGACGGAGAAAGCGTGAGAATGAAAACCAACTGGGAAGAGTTGCTTTTTGAGAACACAGAGGATTTCAGACTTTCCTATCTTTATCCGGGACTTCCGCCTCAACTGGGCATCGGGGAAGTTGTAAACTTTCTGCTCGGAGGGTCTCCGTTTGTCATTCCCCAGAAAGATTATTCTGCACGGGCAGGGAAAAAGGAGGGGGAGGTAATTTTCGTGTTCTCGGGAAGGACACCCGTTGAGGTCACGGTTGATTCCCGGAGAAACTTCATAACAAGAGTTAAAGGTACGCTTGTCGGCGGACAGAAGGCTAAAATTGAATTCTCCCTTCTGAAACGGATTGCCCGGGGCGCCTATTTCCCGAGAAAACTGCTGTTTGAAACCGCGGACTACAGTCTCAGCGTGAATTATGATGAAAATTTACGGGTAAACTCAAAGGCTGATCTTTCTTTGTTCCGCCCTGTGGAGGAACGGTGAATTGTCGCGAAAACCGCTTGAGAGAAACTTCATAATAAAAAACCAGCTGGGTCTTCATGCCAGAGCGGCCGCGGTTCTGGTTGCCCTGACCAGCAGGTTCAGTTCCAGTATAATGATAAAAAAGGACAGCTTCGAGATAGACGGAAAGAGCATACTGGGTGTTTTGTCGCTTGCCGCCATCTGCGGTACGGAAGTTGCCGTTACTATAGAGGGCGAAGATTCGGAGCTTGCCATGGAGGAAGTCTCCCGTTTGATTGAAAGCGGCTTCGGAGAAGGAATCGATCCGGGGAACTGAGTTCGCGCGTCTTAGCAAACAGGATAAACTCAATCCCGGTTTTTTAAGGGGAAAACGCGGTTACTGCCATGAAACTTATAAGGATCAATTCAAAAAACCTGGAAAGAAGATCCAGAGAGATAGAAAAATCAGCTTCCCATTTTAACCCGGAGCTTGTCTCGCAGACGGAGAGGATCGTAGAGGATGTCCGCAAGCATGGGGACTCTGCTCTTTTCCGCTACGCGAAAAAATTTGACCGGGCCCGGGTAAACGCGAAAAACGTGAGGGTTTCCGACCGCGAGTTCAAAGAGGCCGCAAGCGCTGTCGCGCCGGGTATTTTAAGGGACCTTAAAAAGGCTGCCTCGCGGATTCGCTCCTACCAGAGAAAAAAGCTTCCGAAGCCCAAAACCTACAAGGACACTCTCGGAAACGAACTCGGTTGGCTGATAAGACCTATCGAGAAGGTGGGAATATATGTTCCCGGCGGAAAGGCTTCGTATCCTTCGACCGTGCTTATGACCGCCATACCGGCGCGAGTCGCGGGAGCAAGCGAAATAAGCGTCGTCACGCCGTGTTCCGGGGAACGGGTGAATCCCGAAGTTCTTGTGGCGTGCGAGATTGCCGGGGTGAGCAATGTCTACAAGATAGGCGGGGCGCATGCCATAGCGGCCATGGCATTTGGGACCGGGAGCATACCCAAGGTGGATAAGATAGTGGGTCCTGGGAACATCTACGTCACTATAGCGAAAAAACTGGTTTACGGCTTCTGCGATATTGACATGCTGGCGGGTCCGACCGAGGTTCTTATTATCGCCGATGGTTCGTGTCAGGCGAAATGGGTGGCTTCGGATCTGCTTGCCCAGGCCGAGCATGACGAGATGTCAATCCCGATTCTCGTTACCACGAGCCGCGATTACGCGAAGGAAGTAAAAAAGGAACTGCTTTTGCAGCTGGAGGAACTTGACAGAAAGGAGATTGCGGGCGCTGCGGTTTCTAACAACGGAAGAATCTACGTGACCGAGAACCTGGAGCAGGCTGTGGCGCTCTCAAACGCGGTTGCTCCCGAACATCTAGAACTCTGCGTGCGTGCCCCCAAATCTCTTCTGAAAGGCATAAAGCACGCTGGAGCGGTGTTTCTGGGGTCTCTTTCTACCGAGCCTTTCGGCGATTATGTCTCGGGGCCGAGTCACGTGCTTCCCACGGGGGGAGCGGCGAGATTTTCCTCTCCTCTGAGTGTTTATGATTTTCTGAGAATGCCGAGCACCATAGCGATGTCGAAAAAGGGTTTCTCGTCTCTTGGTGGGGCTGTTATGAACCTTGCCCACGCCGAGGGCCTTTCAGGCCATGCGTTTTCGGTAAAAAGACGGATTGAGGATTCCTGAGAAATGTCCATACTACGATTTAGACCGGGAGACGGCGGTGTCTGATTCCAGTTCAATTAAAAGCAGGACCTCCAAGAACATAAGGTCCATATCTCCTTACTCTGTGCCGAGGGTCGAGTGCTCGGTGAAGCTTGACGGAAACGAAAGTCCTTACGACCTCGAGGGCGAAGAGAAGCTTCTGCTCTCCGAGCGGCTGGCGGAACTTCCCGTGAACCGTTATCCGGATCCTGAGGCTCTCGGAGTAAGAACCTCTCTTTCCCGCGCTTTGAACTTTCCAGTTGATGGTATATTGCTTGGCAACGGTTCAGACGAGATCATCCAGATGATCGTCGAGGTGTTCGGGGGCAAAAGCGGTTGCGTGCTCGTACCGTCCCCGACTTTTTCGATGTACAGGATCACCTCGCTTATCCTCGGCAAGGAAGTAAGGGAAGTTGAGCTTGATGAGAACTTTGATATAGACCTCGAACCGACTCTGGAGATGATCCGCGCGGAGGACCCTGACATCGTTTTTCTCGCGACTCCGAACAATCCTACGGGGAACTCTTTTTCGGAGGAAAAAGTGCTTGAGATTCTTAAGGCAAGTGCGGGTGCGGTGATTGTCGACGAAGCCTACTGTGATTTTTCGAAAAAAAGCTACATCCCGCATATAGAGAAATATGAGAACCTGCTGGTATTGAGAACGATGTCAAAAATAGGGTTTGCGGGGGCTAGGCTGGGGATGCTCTTTGCCCGACCGCAGGTGGCAAGCGAGGTGGACAAGGCGCGTCTTCCCTACAACATAAATTCTCTTAGCCAGCTTGTAATGTCTTTTGCGCTTGAACGCCCGGAGATTATTGAGCGGAAAGTAAGCCTTATATTGAGTGAAAGAGAAAAACTTCGCGGTGCGCTTGAGCGGATTGACTCTATTCAGGTTTATCCGACCGACGCGAATTTCTTTCTGGTCAGGGTCCCGGACGCGGATTTTCTTTTCACAGAACTTGTTAAAAACGATATCCTAGTCCGCCGCTTCGGTGAAGAGGGACTACTTGCCGACTGTCTCAGGATCACGGTTGGAACCAGAGAGGAAAACGACCGACTCACAGAAGCCCTAGTCGGCATATTTTCTTCCTAGGTATCTCTTCGCGGCAAAAAGCGCGGTTACAGCGAGGGCTATCCACGCGAATATATCCCCCACCCTCGTGTAGAGAGTTTCAAGCGAATCGATCAGAACGACCTCTCCTTTCAGATTCTCCGTGGTGAATATGCCCGTGCGGGCCTCGATCTCTCCGGTCGGAGATATAATCGCGCTTATACCGCTGTTTGTTGATCTCACTAGGTAGCGGCGTGTTTCAACCGCTCTTGGAACTGAAAGGAGCAGGTGCTGGTGGGGAGCTGCACTCTTTCCGAACCACGCGTCGTTGGTAAGATTCACGAGCAGGTTGACTCCCATTTTCACGTAGTTCCTTGAGATCTCGGCCATTATGTCCTCATAACATATAAGGGGGCCTATTCTTATGTTCTTTTCGGGAACTTCAAGCACCTTGAGCTCCTCTCCCGGGGTGAGGTCACCGATCATGGGAAAAACCCTTTTCAAGAACTTGAGTTCCTCGTTTATCCAGGGGAAATATTCGCCCAGTAGAAAAAGCCGGGTTTTGCTGTAGTGGGCAAGTATGTTGCTTTGGAGATCGACGAGAAAAGCCGTGTTGTATTTTTTGTTATCTTCCTCGTCCCAGCCGTCCTCAAGCAGGAGGGAGTCCTGGATAAAAGAGAGTCCTCCTATAAGGAAGTGTGCTGTGTGTCCCGTCGGCACCACATTTCTTTGGTGCTCGATACTGTACACGGAATCTTCTTTGGGAAACCAGTGCTGAACGGATGTCTCCGGCCAGATCACAAGGTCCGCTCCCTCAAGTTCCCGTGACATCTCCCCATGTTTTTTCGTTATAACCGGCTCGTTGTCGAGATTTTTTTCCGCGTAATCGAAATTCGCCTGAACCATCGCAACTTCCATGCGGGGCTCTGTCTCAAGAAAGTTCTCAATCTCATTCATCCTGAAAGATCCGTAGCCGAGCAGAATCGCGATTGCGGCGATCGAGATCGCGGGCGGAGCAAGTGCGATTTCTTTCCTCCCCCGCACATCATCTACCAGGTAGAAAACCGATACGTTCACGAAAAACATCAAGAAACCCAGAAGGCTCATCCCGAGTATATCAACCACCTGTATTGCCATCGGGTAATAGCCTTGGGAGACGCCTATTCCGTAGGGGAAAAGAACCGGGAAGAAAAATTCCGCAACCACCCAGGCAAAGGAGATCATAAGTGCGTTCGCGACGCTTTTTCCGCGGCAGAGTCCGAGCCTTGATATGTACCAGGTGAAAATTCCGAACTGAAGCGATGAGTAGACGCAGAAAATAAATACGGCCGCGATGCTCGCGAGCAGAGGTATTTCCCCGAACCTGGTCAGGGTTCCCACAAGCCAGTAGAGCGAGACGAGGTTCATGGCTGTTCCGGATATCATGCCCAGTCGGAGGGACTGTGGGGCACTTTTTCCCCGAAGGGCCGCAAGCAGCGGTACAAAGCATATCCAGCCCAGTATTCCTAGGGCGCTTGAAAAAAGGGATACGGAAAAAAGTATCCCCGACCCGGCGGCTAGGATTTGGCTTCCGGTCGGCTTGGTTATCCGGATTTTTCTCATGCGTGGCGGCGAAATTGCGGGTTCAAGACGCTTCGTTGCGTTTGCGTAAAGATATGTATTTAAGGGATCCAACGAGAATCAGCGCAAGTGCCATTATCTGCGCTACCGAAAGGCCGGATATCGGGCTTTCAGTGGTGTTTCTTATGAACTCGACAAAGAACCTTTCAAGGCCCGCGAGTCCCAGATATATGCTGGCGAGCCAGCCGACAGGCTTGTCCTTCTTTCTTATCTTCCACAGTGCTAGGAACACAAGCGACATTACGATCGTTTCGTAAAGCTGAGTCGGATGAACTGCCTCAAGAGTCGGGGGAGATCCCTTTGGAAACGGCATTGCCCAGGGAAGGGCGGAGGCGATTCCGTAATCGTCTCCGACCAGAAAGCAGCCAATCCTTCCAGTCGCGTAGGCTATTACGAGGGCCGGGGCAGTGGCGTCAAGAACTTTCCAGAAGCTTTCCCCGTGTTTTTTTGTTACTACGAAAGAGGCAAAGAGAGCCAGAAAAAGCCCCCCGTAGAAAGTAAGGCCGCCCCTTAGAAGCAGATAATGCATGGGGTAGGAAAGAAGATCGCTTAGGGGGACATTCTCGATCAGGAAAAGGAACTTGGCACCCAGTATACCTCCAAGGATAGAGGCAAGAAAAATGTGTTCATGGAGTCGCCTGGATATTCCTTTTCTCTCGAATTCCATGCCGGAAATCCAGAAAGCGACGAGAAAGGCGGCGGCTACCATCGCCCCGAAGGAAGTGATCTGGAAATCTCCTATTCTGAGAAGTTCGGGAAACATCTATTCTTTATCTTTTCCGGATTCCAGTTTCTTTTCTGCGTCGGAGTTTGATTTCGTGAGAAGGAATATGGACAAAAAAAGCACCGCGCAGAGAATTATCTGGATCAGCAGGTTGGTTTTCATTTCCATGTCAGGGAACTTCCTATTAGCCAAGCGATGAGAATTCTAACGAAGAATTCGCGAAAATAAAAGTGCCGGACCGTTCTTGAATAACCTTGCCAAGCCGGTAAATTAGTCGGCTAATATGCTTCAGTCACCGGTACTGGTTTTAAACAGGTTTTTTATCCCTGTTTCGGTAACCAGCCTGAAAAGAGCTTTTATTCTTCTTTACGGCGGGGCCGCAAAGGCTGTAAACAGGGAGTACGAGACGTTTGATTTCGATTCGTGGAAGGATATCCGTTCGGTCGATGCCGACGACTGCGTACGGACCGTTACCAGCGTCATAAAGGTTCCTAGGGTGATAATTCTCGTGAGGTACGAGGGGTATCACAGAAAACAGCCTAAGTTCAACAGAATAAACATCTTCAGAAGGGACGGGGATAAATGCCAGTACTGCGCGAAGGGTTTTTCGAAAAGCGACCTTACCATTGACCATGTTGTTCCGAGGTCGATGGGTGGAAGAAGCACTTGGGACAATGTGGTTTGTTGCTGCGTTAAGTGCAACAGGAAAAAGGGAGGAAAGACTCCCGAGCAGGCGAACATGAAACTGCTTACCAAGCCTGTAAAGCCCGCTGCGAGTATTTTTTCCAACCTCCATTTCAGGACCGTGAGGTATGAAGAGTGGGAGCCTTTCCTGAGCTTTGTCGATATGTCCTACTGGAATGTTGAACTGAGTGACTGAAGGCTTATCTCAGGATATGTTTTTGCTGCGGGACCGTTACCCGGTCTGCAGCCTCGGGGCTTGAAAAGAGAAAAAAATGAGATCAGCGCTTGCGGTTTTCCTTACCCTCTTGTTTTTGCCCTGCCTTGCGACCGCGCAGATACTGCTCCCGCCGGTGGCCTCTCCGATAAAAAAAATCCCCCTTGCCGTCGCCGTGCTTAAAGCTAGAGG
Source organism: uncultured Spirochaetia bacterium (assembly GCA_964429945.1). GTDB lineage: Bacteria > Desulfobacterota_D > UBA1144 > Nemesobacterales > Nemesobacteraceae > Nemesobacter. The sequence goes on from CAYSDX010000018.1 coordinate 28,372, forward strand.
GGAGTTAAGCGCTTACGGGAAGAATTTTACCGATGTCCTCAAAAATGATCTCACAAACGCCGCGCTTTTCGACGTCCGCCCGGTGAACATACTGTTTTCCTCCTCCTTTGAAGATATAGATTTCGAGTATTTGGTTGCGCAGAAAACCAAGTACTTGGTGAGCGGAAATTTCGATGTTTCGTCCCGGGAGATCCTCTACGAACTCATAGTTTATGATGTGCCCTCAAGGCGGGAGCGCATGAGAAGGAGATACGCGACGTCTCCGCGCCACATAAGAAACGTGGTGCACAGATTTGCGGGCGAGCTTATGAAGGAACTTACGGATCTTGAGGGGTTTTTTGAATCTGAGATCGTGTTTGTCAGCGGACAGGGGCAGGGAAAGGATCTCTTCATAATGGATTATGACGGACACAACAGGAAAAGACTGACCAACCACGGATCTTCGGTTCTCTCTCCGGACTGTTCACGCGACGGAAGCAGTCTGGTCTTTACTTCCGACAGAAGTTGGGACCATGACGTCTATCTTCTTAACTTCAAGGCCACCCGTCTTCCCGCCGAGGGGCAGAGAATAACCCGAGGCATCCATCTTGACAATTCTCCGCACTGGTCTCCTGACGGCACTCGCGTGGCGTTTAGCCGTAACGGAGACATATACATAGCTTCGCCTTCAGGAGAAATACTGAAGCGGCTTACCAGCTCTCCCGCCATAGATCTCTCGCCCACATGGTCTCCCGACGGCAAAAAGATTGCTTTTGTGTCGGACCGGGCAGGGGCTCCGAACATATACGTGATAAGTTCGCAGGGAGGCCGTGCCGTAAGAATTACCTCGAGCGGCTATAACACCGATCCCGTATGGTCTCCGAACGCTTCGGTTAACCGAATAGCGTTTGTCAAAGTAAGAAAATCCAAGGCTGATATCCACGCCATAGGACCCGACGGCCGGGGGGAGCAGAGGCTTACCGCTTCGGGGAGAAACGAGCATCCCTCCTGGTCTCCCGACGGTCACTACATCACTTTTTCCTCAAAGAGGCTTGGGAAAAGACAGATACATATTATGTACTTAAACGGAGAGAACAAGCGTCCGCTTTCCCGCGGCGAAAACGATTCGTTTTCCACCTGGTGCGTGAAATAGCGGGCGGGGAGGACCTTGCTCTTGAGACTTTTTATCGCGGCTTTTCTTCCCGAGGAAACAAAAGACGCGCTTTTTCGCTACGTGAATTCGTTTCGGGATATTGTCCGAGGGGTAAGGTGGGAGACTAGGGAGAAATTTCACGTAACCCTCAGGTTTCTGGGCGACGTGGAAGAATCGCGTCTTGTGGGAATCTCAACGGATATCGATTCCGCGGTTAGCGGTTCGGGGTGCGTTGAGTCGGGATTTGACGGTCTCCGCTTGTTTCCGGGCCCGAGAAACCCCAGAGTGCTGGCCTTGTGCCTTGTGAGAAGCGAGCGGTTCCAATATCTTTTTGACGGAGTGCAGCAAGCAGTCCTGCAAAACGGGTTCGAGAGGGAAAAAAGAGAGTTCACCCCTCACGTGACCATAGGCAGGATCAAGGGAGGTTTTGAGGGAATCACAAAGATTCCTCCAGTGGACGCAACGGGGTTTTCCATTGCCAGGATCGGGCTTGTGCGAAGCGAACTCGGATCCCGGGGGTCACGTTACACCGGCCTTAGGACATGGGATCTTCAGGGTGGTATTTGACAAAAGAATTTTGTAACAGGCAAAATAGTGCTTCCATAAAGTGCGGAGGATATTATGCACGCTGTTATAAAAACCGGCGGAAAGCAGTACATAGTCAAGCCGGGTGACATTATCGATATAGAGAAAATCTCCGGCGAACCCGGCGAAGAGGTTAATTTTGAGGAAGTCCTACTCGTGTCCGCTGACGGAGAGGAAGTTAAGGTCGGCAGCCCTCTTGTTGAAAGTGCCAGGGTGGAGGGTAAAATAGTAAGGCAGAAAAAGGGCGAGAAAATAGTAGTTTTCAAGTTCAAAAGAAGGAAGGGGTACAGGAAGAAGGCGGGCCATCGCCAGAACCTGACCAGCGTTGAGATTACGGGCATAAGCGCTTGATTTGCGGAGGCGGATAAGAATGTCAACCAAAAAAGGTGGCGGAAGTTCCAAAAACGGAAGGGATTCCATAGGCAGAAGGCTTGGCGTAAAAAAATTCGGAGGCCAGCCGGTTGTCAAGGGGAACATAATAGTAAGGCAGCGTGGTACCAGCATCAAGCCCGGTTTGAACGTGGGGCTTGGAAAGGATTACACGATATTCGCGATGGCTGACGGAGTTGTGAAATTCCAGAAATCCGGAAAAGGCAGAACCAAGGTTTCCGTAGTCCCCGCCTGAGCGATTCCCCGCAGAACTAGTTTTTTTGTTTTTCTCCTATTATAATTACTGTAGCACTTTTACCGGCATGTTGTTTTTCTGGATAAGTTAAACGGAAATTTATCTTGAGTCCTTTGAAAAACCGGAAAAAATCTTTCAATCTCATTCCATTTTTCCCCGTATTTCTTTTCTGTCTCATACTCTCGTGCTTGGCGGTCTTCGTATTCCAGTATTTCTATTTTCCGGAGAGATACGCCGATCTCAGGGTTGCTGAAATGGAAGAAGTGTTCGGCGAGGAGGAGTTTTTCGCCGACCGCGCGAGGAGCGTTCTCGATACCAGAAACGATGTAGGGTACGTAAGGCTACTTGACCATAACGGGGTGCTTGAGAAAAACTTCGGCTTTCAGGATGACGAGGGTTTTCAAAAACTCACGCTCAGGGGACCTGAGGGAAAAACCGTGCTTGTGGGGCTGAGAAGCTCCGTCGGCAAGAAGTTCTCCTTTGACGCCCTGCTCTGGAGCCTGATCTTCGGTTCCCTGCTGGCGGTTGTCTTTACCTCCTTGATACGTTTTGTAAGCGATCGGGCATTTAGGTTCTTGAGGGAATTCTCAGACGCTCTGAGTTCCGTTGCCGGTGGAGATTACTCGGTTCGTCTGGACGGGCGGTCTTCGCTTATTGCGGGAGCCGGGGTTCAGTGGCTCTGCCGTGAATTTAACGAAATGACCTCTTCACTCGAGGGCGATTCGGCCGTACGTGGGGGTCTTGGAGAGTCAAAAGATCTGGACGCTGAAGGCTCCGTTGAGATGCAGGCGGATTTTCGCCCAAAAATAATCCTAAGCCAGGAAAAGCCGTCCGAGATTCCGCCCGAAGTTTCGTTTCAGACTCCGCCCGAGACCTCGGAAGATTTCTTTGACGATGGTGTTGTGGAAATCGTCCATGTTTCTGACGAAGAGGATACGGAACCTGAACAGCTGCCTTCTCCTGTTGCCGCCTCTGAAGATTCCGAGGGAGAGAAAACGGATATCAGCGTCCTCGTCATAAAGATTGCGGATTTTGAGAACCTGATTGAAGATATTTCGCCGTCTAGCGTCAACTCCCTTACGGCTGATTACAGAAAATCCGTTTCAACCAGCATAAGTTCCTTCGGGGGGAAAGTAGAAGCCATGCTCCGCGATGAGGTTGTGGCCTTTTTCACAAACTCCGATCCCGATGCGGGCCCCGCGGCGGAACTCAGTTGTGTATGCTGTGCAGTTGAGACAATGCAACTTTTCGTCGGCGTGGTCAATGGGCAGAGAATATCAGGCCGGTCAGATATAAAGCTTAAAATGGGCGTTGCCTTGGCCGATCTAGCGGTGCCGGAGGAATCGGACGTTTTCACGCAAGCAAAGCCCCTTGTGGATGAAGCCAAGGCTCTTTGCGACGGGGCTAGGGACTGGAGCATCTTTGTTACCACGGATTTCCGCGAAAGCGCAAGTGATTATCTTGAGGTAAGGCGCGAGAAGGTTCAGGGCGAACTCTGCTACTCCGTTACCGGGGTCGAAGAAGAAGCATTGCGGCGGACCGGAAAGTAACGTTCTTGCTTGTTTTCCGCTTTTGCTTCAATTCAGTTTTCTACCATTCCTGTTATATTTTCTCATCCGGACTGAACAACGGGCTTCGCAGCCAATCGCAGTTTGCCGTTTGCGTGTACGGGGGTTTATCGGATGAAATTATAGCGATAACCAGACAGTCAGGTATAAAACAATCATGATAAGGACTTACAAATGCTCTGCCAAGCTATCCAAGTCTGGACACAGGACCTTGTCCCGCATATTTACAATGTGTGCTGTCCTCTATAACGCCTGTCTTGAGGAGCGCATTGACTGCTACAGGAAGACGGGCAAAGGTTGCTCATATTACAACCAGTGTAAGGCATTGACCGAAGTAAGAGCGGATGACTCTGAGTACGAGGCCATAAGCGTTCAGGTGTTTCGAGGCGTTATCCGCAGGATAGACAAGGCGTTTCAGTCTTTTTTCCGCAGGGTAAGAGCAAAGGAAAAGGCAGGGTTCCCCTGCTGGCAGAGCAAGCACCGTTGGCATACAATAGAGATAAACGACCAATGTTGGAAAATGCTGAAGCATCGGGGAGACAAACTAGTTCTCAAGATAAAGGGGCTTCCCCGCATTGAAATAATACCATCTAGGGAACTTCCGCCGAATGATCTGCTAAAAGCGATACGAATTACAAGAAAGCCTTTGCGGACGGAAGTGGCGTTATCGTATGAGTTGCCAGTTCCCGAGGCGAAACCGGCGAGCGATCCCGTTGGGGTAGATATGGGAATATTGAAGCGTCTTACCATGAGCGACGGGAAGACCGTGGAGAAGCGGGAGATAGACAGAAAGAAACTCATACGCCTGCAGAGGTCGGTCTCACGCAAGAAGAAGGGAAGCAACAACAGAAGGAAAGCGGTTCCGTTGCTTGCCAAGGAATGGCAGAGACTGACGGACAAAGAAAGAAACTATGTCCACAGGCTGACTTCAGAGATAGTCAAGATGCACGACTTTATAGCGGTAGAGAAGCTTGAAACGAAGAAGATGCTTGGCAACAGGCAGTTGGCAAAGAGCATGCAAGAGCGGACTTGGGGCAAGTTTGCTAAGCTGCTTAACGAGAAGGCTGAGAGTGCTGGCGTTAAGATGGTGCGTGTAAATCCCAAGGGAACTTCGCAACAATGCTCAAGTTGCGGAGCAACGGTGAAAAAAAATCTGTCTGTGCGAATGCATAAATGTTCATGTGGACTTGAGATGGACAGGGATTTAAACGCGACAATAAATATCCTTCATCGAGGCATCTCGATTGCGGGTGGGAAACTCAAGCAGTCCCGTATGGTCGGAAGGATCAGAGAGAAGCAAGGGGTTGCCCTCGCTCAGCCAAGAACAGTAGAGGTAACTGTCTAGTTATGGCTATAATTCCCAAAGGATACGACGTTAGAAGAGAGTTTATAGAGTATTTCTCCAAAAGAGGCCATGAACCGATCCGCAGTTCTACTCTCATACCGGAGAACGATCCGACCCTTCTCTTTACCAACGCAGGGATGGTTCAGTTCAAAAATGTCTTCACAGGAGCTGAGACCAGGGATTTTGAAAGAGCGGTTTCCTCGCAGAAGTGTCTCAGGGCCGGGGGAAAGCACAACGATCTTGACAACGTAGGATATACGGCGAGACACCATACTTTTTTCGAAATGCTGGGGAATTTCTCTTTCGGGGATTACTTCAAGGAGGGAGCCATCAGCTACGGATGGGATCTTATTACCAACGTTTACGGGCTGCCAAAGAAAAAACTCTGGGTCACCGTTTATCAAGACGACGACGAGGCCTTTGATATCTGGAACAAAAACATCGGCGTTTCCAAGAAAAAGATAGTCAGAATGGGGGAGAAGGACAATTTCTGGTCAATGGGGGATACGGGTCCTTGCGGTCCGTGTTCCGAGATACTGATAGACCAAGGGGAGTCGTTCGGGTGCGGGAAACCTGGATGCGCAGTCGGGTGCGAGTGCGATCGTTATCTCGAACTCTGGAATCTCGTGTTCATGCAGTTCGAGAGAGACGAGAAAGGCGAGATGACGCCCCTTCCTCGTCCCAGCATCGACACGGGGCTCGGGCTTGAAAGACTTACGGCAGTTCTTCAGGGAGTGCCAAGCAACTACGAGACCGATCTTTTAAGAGGCGTCATAAACCGTATAGAGGAGCTTTCCGGGAAAGAATACTCCGCCGACCGCTCAACGGAAGTGGCGATGAGGGTTATAGCAGATCACTCAAGAGCGCTTGCCTTTCTTATCTCAGACGGAGTATTCCCGTCAAACGAGGGCAGGGGATACGTTTTAAGGAGAATACTCAGAAGAGCGGTCCGCCACTCGAAGTTTCTGGGGATAGACGAACCTTTTGTCTACAGGGTTTTGCCCGCGGTTGAGGGGATAATGGGAGAGGCCTATCCTGAGATCAGGGAAAAAGGGGATTTCGTGTCTCAGGTGGTGAAAAGCGAAGAGGAGAGATTCCTTGAGACGGTGGACAGGGGGCTTGAACTCCTTAATCAGGAAATCTCAAAGCTTGGAAAAAAGAAAAAGCTTTCCGGCAAGGTGGTTTTCAGTCTGTATGATACCTACGGGTTTCCGGTTGACCTCACGGAGGACATAACCAGAAATGAGGGTATAGAGATTGACCTGCAGGGTTTTGAGAAAGAGATGGAGAAACAGAGAACCAAGTCAAGAAAAGCCCGCGGAGGCAGAGGTGAAACCGATCTTGCGTCTCTTTTACTTGAGCTTGCCGGAGAGACGACTACTGAGTTTGTCGGTTACAAGACGCTCTCATCCGATAGCGTGATTACGGGAATAATAAGTCGCGGAGAGATCTCCCAGACTGCCCAGGAGGGTCAGGAAGCCCAGATATTGACTGACATCACCCCTTTTTACGGAGAGTCGGGCGGACAGACGGGGGACAGGGGCGAGATTGCTGGGCAGGGGTTTCAGGCGAAAGTCCTCGATACGAAAAAGCTCACTCCCACGCTTTTCTTCCACAATGTTCTTGTGGAAAGGGGAGAAGTGCGGGTGGGCGAAGGAGTGCGCATGGAGGTTGACCCAGTGTTCAGACAGGGGGCTATGGTTCACCACACCTCAACCCATGTGCTTCACGCCGTCTTAAAAGAAATTCTCGGCACCCACGTGAACCAGGCGGGGTCGTTCGTCGGACCAGACAGGCTCAGATTTGACTTCAGTCACTATTCCTCGATTGAAAGAAAAGAACTTGATTCCATAGAGCAGATTATTAATGAGAGAATAAGACGTGACGATGCGGTCGTGACTAAAGAAGATGTCTCATACGACGAAGCCATAAAGGACGGCGCCACTGCGATATTCGAAGAGAAATACGGCGACAGGGTAAGAGTGGTAACCATAGGGGATTACAGCAAGGAGCTTTGCGGCGGAACCCATGTGCGGGCCTCGGGTGAGATAGGAATGATGAAAATAGTGTCCGAGAGCGCGTCTTCTGCGGGGGTTAGGAGGATAGAGGCCGCAAGCGGCCAGGCGGCGTGGAATTACATGAAAGATCAAGAGAATATACTGAACGAATTTTCTTCCGCACTTAACGCTCCCGCTTCCGAACTTCTCTCTAGGCTTGCGGGCGTTATTGACGAAAACGCCCGACTTCAAGCGGAAATCGAATCTTTCAGGGCAAAAACCATTTCTGAAACGGCCACAGGGTTAATTGACAAGATTGAGAACGTGGGGGGAATAAATCTTCTTCGAGTCAAAGTCTCCGTTTCGAAACCGGCGGAACTGCGCTCTCTTTGGGATTACCTGAAGGGGAGAATGAGCAGTGGAGTTGCTTTGCTTGTGGCGGAGAGAGGAGGACAGGTTTTTATTCTTGTGGGCATTACGAAAGATGTTGTCGGCAGGTATCACGCCGGAAAATTAGTGAGCGAGCTTGCCGGAATTGTCGGCGGAAAGGGAGGCGGGGGCGGCGAAATGGCTCAGGCGGGCGGAAACATGCCCGGCAACATACCGAAGATGCTGAATCACCTAGAGGAACTCATATCAAAAGATTATTGATTTCTTTGTAGGTCTCGTGCTGGGAGAAAACAACGGAGCAAAACTTCCGACAGGTGGTTTGGCAGTTTTTCTGTTCGCTTGCCTGATCATTCCAGATGCCGGTTTTTCGGGTGTCGTGCCGGATGATCTCGTGCCAAGCGAAATCGTGGATGGTGCTACGAAGAGTGAAACTGAACTTGCAAGCTTTGGCAATTACTGCGGGGTCTTTATGGGTGCCGATTTTATGAAAAACCGGATCATTGACATTGACGGTTTTGCTGACCGGGGCAATCCGGGTTCTGCTTCGGATTACGACGATACGGGCTTTGTCGGCGGGGTTCTTACAGGGGGAAAATTCGATGTCGGCAGGTTTACCCTGAGAGGTGAGCTTGACGGTGCGCTGACTAATGTGTCGGTGTCAACTGACAAGCTTGATCCTGAGGGTCTTGACGAAACTGCCGAATCAGAATTTTCATGGATCGTTACTGCCCGCGGGGGGAGTTGAACAGGCAGTTGGCCGCATAACGGTATTTATCACCGGCGGATTGGCTTTTGCCGGAATCAGCAATTCGGTGACCGATATTGACTCCAATGAATCGGGTTCCATGGTGGATCCCGATGATTCTTTCAGCAAAGATTCAACCGAAGTGGGCTGGGTGGCTGGAGTCGGCCTCGAAGCTGCGCTGTCAGATGCCTGGACGCTGGAGAAGGGGTCTTAGAGTCCGTCTCTCGGCCTCTATGCGCTCCACTCTGCGGGCATTTATGTTCGAGGCAACCTCTGCAACAAAGTCTCGATACTCCTCTATATCCACGAAGTCACAGGAACCCCGGAGCAAAAGAGCATCTTCTATTTCCCTTTTAAGGTGACCGCGAGCTCCCTCTATCGCTCCGTTCTCATGTGCGACCCCTTTATTGTTTCTCGAAGCTTCCGTGCCGTAATGAGCGCAGAGCTCCTCATATCTTCTGGTCATGTCTTTTTTCTGATCCTTTGTAAGGTTGCGAAATGCGGCGGAGAGTGAGTCGGTACGGTTCTCCGCGGGAGCTCCGCCCAGGGTCTGAAGAGCACCCTGAAGCCTCTGGGAGAATGCCGCGAAGCTTGTTAATAGCACGCCATCTGTCCGGTTTTGCTGAAGAGCGATTGTCTGGATTTATCTTCTCTGCAGGAGGAGATATCCATGGACCAGGCAAGGTTTCTGCAGAGAGTCAGGATGAATCAGTTCGAGAGGGCATACCGGAGATGGAAGGAGAAGAAGGTGACGCGGGCGGAGGCGGCAGAGCAGCTCGGGATGGGGGAGAGGACGTTTCGTCGTTACGCGGTCCGATACGGCAACCAGGGAGTGCAAGGGCTTTTGGACCGCCGGCTGGGAGCGTTCTCCCGCAACCGGGCCACGCAGGATGAGATCTCGGAGGTGGTGGAGCTGTACAAGGCTCTTTGCCCCGAGCGCAGCGTGGCCCACTTCTGCGAAGCGTATAAGGAGCGCCATGGAGGCCGTCGCTGCTGCAACCGGGTGAAGAGAGGGTTCTTTACTCCGCGGGAGCGGCGGGAGCGTGCCGGGGAGATATACAGCGCTTTTTTTGTTTCGGAGGAAGGAACCTGGAGCAGCATGAGAGGCGTAAGGGATGTATTGGAGAGCAGGGGTATATTCTCAAGCTTTTACAGCGACAGGGGGCCCCATTGCTGGAGCACTCCGGTGGCC
>CAYSDX010000019.1:0-14948 GCA_964429945.1 uncultured Spirochaetia bacterium
GCGAGTTGCGCCACCCACATCATCCGAGACAGCCATCCCGCAAAGACGCCGGTTAAGGAAACTCGTGCCAAGATTTTCGTGTGCGATAGAAATATCAGCACGGCCTTGAGGCTCCATAGAAGACTTGTTTTTCGACATCAATTGATGTGCAGTTTGATGCAGACAATTTTATAATTCAGCAATCGGGCATGGAGTAATTCAATATGAGAACTACACTGAATATAGACGATGAGTTGCTTATGTGGGCACAAAACATCACAAATATTACCTCAAAACCGAAACTGATCAGGGAAGCCTTAAAAGCTCTGGTTGAGCGAGAGGGTGCTCGACAACTTGCCAAACTGGGTGGGCAGCCAACCCGAGCTCAGGTCCATTCCGCTGTACATAATTCCAAAATTTGCAGTTGCGGTCGAAAAATGGAAGGTTCGTAAACAGTTAAAAATTTCAGGGTATTATGGAGAAAAATTCTCTCGGGCTTATGCTTGTCCTGAGAATTTTATACGTGAAACTGCTCTTTTTGAAATTCCTGCCTGATTTTGTTAAGAGCATTTTTTTCTATCTGTCTTACACGCTCTCTTGAGATGCCGAATTTACGGGAAAGCTTTTCGAGAGTCTCCGGAGAATCGGTGAGAATCCGTCTTTCGATAATATATCTTTCTCTGTCTTTTAGGTTCTCCAGGGCTTCTTTTATCTTCTTGGCCACAAGAGGTTGGATCTGGGAATCTTCGAGGAACTTCTCCTGATCGAACGTGTCCCCCAGCATGTCAACGTAGGTACGTTCCGTGCTACCTTCTATGTTTGCGTCAAGAGACAGATCTTTTCCGGACATTATCCGGTCCATTTCGATTACTTGGCTGTCCGGCACGTCAAGTTCCTTGGCTATCTCGGAGTAAATATCCTCCTCCATCTCGGCTCCTGCAGCTTCGATCTTGTTTTTCGTTGACCTCAGTTTGTAAAAGAGTTTTCTTTGCGACTGATTCGTCCCGACTTTTACCAGGCTCCAAGTCTTCATTATGTGGTTCTGTATATACGCTCTTATCCACCAGACTGCGTATGAAATGAGCCTGTATCCCTTTGTAGGATCAAAGCCTCTTACGGCCTTCATGAGCCCTATGTTGCCTTCCTGGATAAGATCCAAGGTGTTTACATTGTAGTTTTTATATTCGTTCGCGATACGCACAACGAACTTGAGGTTTGATACGATCAGTTTTCTGGCGGCCTCAAGATCGCCCTTCTCCCTGTGCCTAGTCGCGAGTTCGTATTCCTCTTCCCTGCTCAAAACTGGATAGTTCCTGATCTGCGCCAGGTAGCTTTGCAGGGAGTTTGAAAGTGCGGGAAGAGATGAACTCACCTCTTCCGGCTTCTTTTTATCTTCTTTTTCTTCGGCCATTTTCGATATTAGATTTATTGACTGTTTTTTGTATCTATATAAAATTAACCACTCTTTGGTTTTTTTCTATTTTTACAGTTCCGGCGTAGCTCAGTTGGCAGAGCAGATGACTGTTAATCATCGGGTCGCAGGTTCGAGCCCTGCCGCCGGAGCCAAATTCCGTCTCTAAAAATCTGCTTCATGCAGTTTATGCCAAGGCACGATATCCCCGTCCGCATGCTGCCGAAGCTGATTTCCTCCATAGGCTATGACTATATTGCACGGACGGGGCAGTTCGGTTAGGTGTTGGCGAACGCGTCGTATCCCTCTGAACAAACCCGAAGATGCTGTTGCTGTGGACTTGGCATCGAGAAGCGTAATGCGGGAAGGGTGCTCGACGATGATATCTACATCGGCTCCATTGCGGTCACGGTAAAATGAGAGACCTGCTGTCTCGCCGCTGTTGCTTCGGTGCTTTATTATCTCCGAGGCTACCCAGGTTTCAAAAATCGAACCGCGCAGCGGATGTGAGCGCAGCTGCTCGGGCGTCCGGATACCTAGTATAGCATCAGTTTTGTACTGTCGGGTATAATGACTTTAGCTTGATTCTCGCGTCATCCGTCGTAAACCGCCAATCCACCGTGTTCCCATTTTCATTGCGCCTTTTCTGCCAGGCGCTCACCTCTTGCCGCAGAGCCTCCCGGTCCGGGATGCGACGATCAAGACACTGCCGACGAAGAACTCCTATCTCTATCTCCGCCATGTTAAGCCAGCTCCCATGCTTGGGGGTGTAGTGAATCTCAAGCCTCTCTATAATCCTCCGCGCCTCTTTCGGCGAAAACGCCTTGTAAAAAGATGCCGCACTGTGAGTGTTGAGGCTGTCCATCACCAGAACAATCCGCTTGCCGGGATAGTGCACGTCCACAAGATCACGTATCGCACTGGCCCAATCCTCTTTCGTTCTCCTCTCCGTTACCTCAACGTGACGCCAGCCCTCAACAGGCGCTGACAGCACAAACAGATTGCTCACCCCGTTGCGTTCATATTCATAGTCGTATATCGTTTCCCTGCCGGGTTCCATCCCAACGGGAACCCGTGTTTCCTTTGTCTGCTGCTTTGTGGTCTCGTCCATGCACACGAGCACCTCATCATCTTTGAATTCACGCTGATATACGCTCAGTATGTCCTCCATTGCGCAGACGAACTCTTCGCTTTCTCTGGGAGGAATGCACCAGCACATGCTCTTCCAGGGCTTAAGTTCATTTTTTTTAAAACCTTGCTTACCGTCTCCCTGCTTATGCTCTCCACCACCTCAAGTTCCACAAGCTTGTCTGCCAGAAGACTCAGCGTCCATCTCGTATGACCTTGCGGCGGAGAACTGCACGCTATGGCTACAAGCCTCGCTTCCCCCTCCCCGTCAAGCACCGGCTTTCTTCTGTTCTTCTGCTCTCGCCGCTCAAGGGCGGCCGAAAGCCCTTCCTCTACGCAACGCCTCCGAACCCTCTCAACCGTCCTCACGGTGACAAGCGCCACGGCGGCAATATCCTCATCCTTCATTCCTTTTCCATCTGCGGACTCATCGGCAAGCAACAGTATATGCGCGTGACGACGCTTTTGCGCCGCCGCCTTGCCCTTGCCAACTATATCCCGAAGATCGATACGTTCCTGCTCGGCAAGTCTGATACGATACTTCTTTGCCATGAAATTCCTCCCGGTTTTACGCTTACCACCGCAAGGGCAAAACTCCGCGTCACTTCAGACATCGCGCAGTTGTTCCACCAATGCGTCAATGCCTGGGATGTGACACTCTGAACCGCTTGGGGAATCAAAGCGCCTATTTTATTCCTCTGATCTTAACACAGCCGACCCCTTGCCCCAAATACCCGACTTAGCTATGCTGATGCTATACTAGCAGCCAACAGACAAGCCCCGTGTCGTAGAAATGCAGCTTCGGCATCTTTACGAGTCTCTTGCGCAGGTTTGAGTGAAAAGTCGGAAGGCGGAAAACGATAAAACTTGTCTCAAGTATGTTAATCCAGGCCTTCGCGCTCGGCTGCGATATGCCGCAGTCATCAGCCAGTGACGAATAGTTGAGCAACTGCGCCGTACGCCCGGCACACAATTGGACAAACCGTTGGAATGTAGCTATATCAGCCACGTTGCTGACCGTCCGCACGTCACGCTCCACATAAGTGGCGACATAGGAGCGAAACCACTCAGACGGATCAAGATCAAGATCAAATATGCGTGGGTATCCGCCGGCAAAAAGGGTCTCCTCAAGACTCCGGGGATGCCTGTCGAATCGCGTGGTCTCGTTGCGCGCGAGAGGGAACAGATTATACGCTGCCGTCCTCCCGGCTAAAGACTGCCCGACCGATCTGAGCAGAGAAAAGTTTTGTGACCCCGTAAGTATCCAGCGTCCCGGTGCGGGGTCTTCGTCGATTATGCCCTGCAGATAGGAGAGAAGGTCGGGGGCACGCTGCACCTCGTCAATTACGCAGCCGTCTGGAAATTGAGCTAGGAAGGCCCTGGGGTCCTCAGTGGCGAAAGTCTGTATGTCTGGAGCCTCGAGGCTTGCGTACGGGTGATGTCCGAACAATGCCTTGCATAAGGTTGTCTTGCCGCTTTGCCGGGGTCCCGTAAGTGTTATGGATGGAAACTTCCGCACTGCTTCAACAAGCTTTGGTTACAGATTGCGATTGATCATAATCAGTCGCAATCTAACAGACAAATCAGGCTATTTCAAATTCTTTTTTTGAAATAGCCTGGAACCAGTTTCGGAAATTCTCTAGATCAGATAGTAAATCAGCATGAAGAGATAGCGCATGTTCGGGCTTGAATTGTGGGTCTCGAGCCTTGCCGAGAGGTCCCCGATTCCTCCGAAAAAGGAGTCGTTATAGACTTCTGCCACTCTTTTGAACTCATCGAACTTGATAAGCGGCGGTTTGCGAACTGTAAGCGGCCGCACGTTTTTCTCGGCGGAAGTTATCCTGATTCCGTCGCCTTCCGTGATGGCCAGGAACCATCGCTGGGAGTCTTCGAGCATAAGCTCTATTCCGCTCTCGGTTTTCTTTTTAAGAATTTCCCACTCTTTTTCCTTGGATTCACTGAAAGGTATTTTTCTGTCTGCAAGCATTTTTTCTCTCCGACAAGATTATTTTTAAGATTCTATTCTACCAGTACTTTCTAAAAAATATATAATCCAGCTAACCGAGAAGTGGCCTCAAGTGCTCTCCGGTGTAAGAGTTTTCTGCCGAAGCAACCTGTTCCGGAGTACCGGAGGCCACTATGCGTCCCCCGCTGTCTCCTCCCTCAGGTCCGAGGTCAACTACATAGTCTGCGCATTTTATCATCTCAAGGTTGTGCTCTATGACTATTATGCTGTTGTCGGCTTCGACAAGCCTGTTAAGAACGTCGAGGAGTTTTCCTATGTCATCGATGTGAAGTCCGACCGTGGGTTCGTCAAGGATGTAGAGGACATTGTTTTTTTCTTTTTTCGAGAGCTCCCTGGCTATCTTTATCCTCTGCGCCTCTCCTCCGGACAGCGTCGTTGCGGGCTGTCCGAGCCTCAGGTAACCGCATCCGACGTCCTTTAGAACCTTGAGCTTTCTGGTAACGGCCGGGCTTCCCGAGAAAAAATCCATGGCCTGATCGACAGTGAGACCAAGTATGTCGTCTATGTTTTTCCCCTTGTACCTGTAGGCCAGAACCTCTTTTCCGAACCTTTTGCCCCCGCATTCCTCGCACGTCACCATGACATCGGCGAGAAAGTGCATTTCGACCCTGTGACTCCCCTGTCCCATACACTTCTCGCAGCGGCCTCCTCTCACGTTGAAGGAAAAATGGGATGGGGTGAGCTTGCGGATCTTCGCCTGGTAGTGCCCGGCGAGAATTTTGCGTATGTCGTCGTAAACCTTTATGTAAGTGACGGGATTTGATCTCGAGGTTCTTCCTATGCTCGCCTGATCAAGAATTATCACGTCGTCTATATGTTCTGCGCCTTCTATGCGTTCGTGTTTTCCGACCCTTTCGGTTTTCCTCCTGAACTTTCTTAGAAGAGCGTTATGCAGGATGTCGTTTACAAGCGAGCTTTTCCCCGAACCCGATACCCCGGTTACGCACGTGAGAGTTCCAAGGGGAAATCGGACATCTATGTTCTTAAGGTTGTTTTCGCTCGCGCCGATTACGTTTATTGAATTGCCTGTGGTCTTTCTGCGGCAACCGGGAACTTCTATTTTCTTTTCGTTTGCGAGGTATTTTTTCGTGGTCGAATTTTTCGCCGAACGCAGGAAACTCTTCAGGGCTCCCTGATACACGACCTCTCCCCCGTCGTCTCCCGCCCGGGGACCGAGTTCCACTATGTAGTCTGCGGACTTTACGGTGTCAAGATCGTGCTCTATGAGTATGATGGTGTTGTTTCTTCCCCGAAGTTCTCTTATAAGCGAGTTGAGCCGGTTCATGTCCCTTGCGTGCAGACCTATCGAGGGCTCATCCAGAATGTACAGGGTTTCGGTAAGGCGTGAACTCATCTGACAGGCGAGATTTATTCTCTGTGCCTCTCCACCCGAGAGCGTGCGCGTGAGTCTCGAGAGAGTCAGGTAGTCAAGCCCCACGTGGATAAGGAAATCCAGCCGCGAATTTATCTCCTTCATTATGTCGGAGGCGATCTCAAGTTCGTAAGCGGACGGAGTTATGCGGTCAAACCAAGATTTTAGACCCTTTACGGACATCCTAGAGAGATCGAATATATTTTCTCCTTCTATTCGTACGTTAAGGGCTTTCTCCTTGAGCCTGCTTCCACCGCAGTCCCCGCAGGTGAAAGCGGAGCGGTACCTTGAAAGAAAAACCCTTATGTGGGTTTTATAATTCTTCCGCTCAAGTCTCCTGAAATATCTTTTCACGCCGTAATAGTCGTCGTTTCCGCTGAAAACCAAGTCCTTTTCTCTTGCCGAAAGTTCTGAAAAGGGTTTTTCCGTATCTATTCCAGCATCCTCGGCGAAGGCAAGCAGCTTTCTCATCTGTTTTCTGTAGGAAGTTTTTGTGAAAGGCTCTATCGCCCCTTCGGCGAGGCTTAGACCAGTATCTGGGACGAGGAGTTCGGGATCTACCTCCAGGTTTCTTCCGAATCCGCTGCACTCCTCACAGGCGCCGTAGGAGCTGTTGAAGGAGAACATGTTCGGGGTGGGTTTTTCAAATACCGTGTTGCAGCTGTCGCAGCGGAGTTCTTTTGAGAAACGGAGGCTTTGGCCTGAAACTATGTGCACAAAAGCCCGGCTGTCCTCGGAGAAGGCGGCCTCTAGGGCCTCTGTGATCCTCGATTTTGACCGTTCGCCGATAGCGGTTCTAGCGGTTACTATCTGTGTTCTTCCGCCCGGTTGCTTTCCGCTTTTTTCGATATCCTCAGTTTTCCCGTCCTTGTACGCGCGGGAGTAGCCCTTTTTCATGTATTGAGATAGGGATGCTCCTTCCTCAGTCTTAAAGCATATGACGGCTCTTTTCCCCGGGAATTTTTCAATCAGCAGTCGCATGATGGATTGAGGGGAGTGCTCGGTTACCCGCTCTTCGCACTCCGGGCAGCGGGTTTTTCCGATTTTCGCGAACAGAAGCCTCATGTAGTCGTATATTTCCGTCGTTGTGCCCACGGTGGAGCGGGAATTTATTACGCTGTTTCGGCTTTCAATCGCTATGGGGGTCGGAAGACCTTCTATGTCGTCCATCGCGGGACGCTCGATTTTTTCTATAAACTGTCTTGCGTAGGTCGAAAGGCAGTCGATATATCTTCTGAGTCCTTCTTTGTAAATAGTATCAAGCACCAGGGATGATTTGCCCGAGCCGCTGAGACCGGTTACCACAGTGAACCTGTTTTGGGGGATCAGGACATCTATGTTCTTTAAGTTGTTTTCCCTGGCGCCTTTTATCTCTATGTATCCGTTTCGTTTTGCGGTCTTCGCCATTACAGTTCCCACTCCCCGTGTTTATCTTCTCCCAGAGGGATTTCCCTCTCCCCCGAGTGACATTTATTGAGGTTTCCGGGGCGTTCGGTATTCTTTTCCTCGGGAAAAATGAAATACCCCGTGGCTTCTCACTCTAATTTACACAATTTTCAGGAGGCACTGAATAAATCGAGGAGGAGAGTATGAAGTTTCTTTTTTTGATCGCTTTTTTGGTTTTCTCCCCACAGTTGGCGGCGGCAAACGATTGTCCGACGGGTAAGGACTTGGCGGCCCGTCAGTGCCGGGCAAGGGCGGAAGCGGAAGCGCAGGGACGGAACCATCCTAGAAGCTGTACGGGTAAAGCCGAAGCGAGGGACGCTGTTTTATACCTTCAAGAAAAATTTCCATTACGGGTAAACCACGAAGGTGCGTATGGTTCCCCCCTTGAATACTGGAACTTCTTGGAAGTTGGGGAAAAGGAGCAATTGGCAATAAAATTCGCCATATATAGAAATTGCTATATTTTCGGCATGGATAGGTGGCATTCCTCTATCAAAATTTTCGACTACTCCGGGAAGGAGATAGGGGAATTGCCCTCCTGATCTGGCTACAAGGTGAAGTAGAGAGGGGGGGGGAGATAACTCAGCTCCTTGGAGCTTCTGCGGCTATTGTGCGATTTTTTCCAGGATACCGGATTGTCGACGGGTCGCCGCGCCGGACGGTGCTTGCCCCCGAGGGGCTGTCTTCTACTTTTTTGTTTTGAGGTGAACAGATGAGTCATTTAAGGGGAGTCGATGAGCAGATAGCGGAAGTTATCCGCATGGAAACGCAGCGCCAGGAATGGAAACTCGAGATGATAGCGTCTGAGAACTACGTGAGCGACGCCGTCATGGAGGCCATGGGGTCTGTTCTTACCAACAAGTACGCCGAGGGTCTTCCGGGAAGGCGTTATTACGGGGGATGCGAATTCGTTGACGTGGCTGAAGATCTTGCGCGCGGTCGTGCCCTTGAACTTTTCGGGGCGGACGCTGTGAATGTGCAGCCGCACTCGGGAGCTCAGGCGAACATGGCCGTCTTTTTCGCCGCGCTTAAGCCCGGAGAGACTGTTCTGGGAATGAGGCTTGACCACGGAGGACATCTTACCCATGGCCACCCCGTTAATTTTTCCGGTCGACTCTACAATGTTGTTGCCTACGGGGTTTCGAAAGAAACGGGAACGATTGACTACGACGAGGTAAGAGAGCTTGCCCTCAGGCACTCTCCCGGACTTATAATCGCTGGCTGGAGTGCTTATCCTAGGGATGTTGACTACGCGAAATTCAGAAGCGTAGCGGATGAATGCGGAGCGCTTCTGCTGGCGGATATAGCACATCCTGCGGGGCTTGTGGTCGCCGGACTTCACTCGGACCCCGTTCCCCATTGTGATTTCGTAACTACTACCACACATAAGACGCTTCGGGGACCGCGTGGCGGTATGGTGATGATGAAGGAGCGGCACGCTAAGACTGTAAACAGCAGGGTTTTTCCGGGAACTCAGGGCGGTCCGCTTATGCACGTGATAGCGGCCAAGGCTGTTGCATTTAAAGAGGCTCTTGAGCCTGAATTTTTGGAGTACCAGCACCAGATTGTGAAAAACGCAAGACGTCTCGGGGAAAATCTCGTAAATGCGGGTCTTAAGCTTGTCTCGGGTGGAACCGATAATCACTTGGTGCTGGTTGATCTTACGGAAACGGAA
Organism: uncultured Spirochaetia bacterium; assembly: GCA_964429945.1. Lineage (GTDB taxonomy): Bacteria > Desulfobacterota_D > UBA1144 > Nemesobacterales > Nemesobacteraceae > Nemesobacter. The sequence continues at coordinate 9,038 of CAYSDX010000019.1, forward strand.
TTTACGGGACAGGTTGTTGAACAGACCCTTGAGCGGGCGGGAATAACGGTCAACAAAAACACAATTCCCTTCGACCCACGTCCTCCAATGGTCACAAGTGGAATAAGGATCGGAACCCCCGCTATTACCACAAGAGGAATGAAGGAAGCGGAGATCGATACGATATCCGGTTTTATAATGGAAGCCTTTAACAATCATGAGAATGAAAAGGTTCTCAGCAGAATAAAAGAAGATGTAAAGGCACTGTGTCTACGTTTTCCCGTTTATGGCCACAGATTAGGCGGATAAGAAATGAAGTGTCCTTTCTGCAAGTCAGATGACACCAGAGTAGTTGATTCGAGAGAAGGAAAAGACGGTTTTTCCGTCAGGAGACGTCGGGAGTGCAACGACTGCCAGGAGAGATTCACCACTTACGAGAGAATTTATCACGCCGAAGTCATGGTGGTGAAAAAGGACGGCCGCAGGGAAGAGTTTGACCGCAACAAGATAATAGCGGGAATGCGCAAGGCGTGTGAGAAGAGGCCGGTCAGCATTGAAGTCATAGAGGATTTTGTCTCCAGTCTTGAAAAGGAGTTTCTTGAGAGGGGAGAACGGGAGATATCGAGCGAAGACATAGGAAAGAAGTTGGTAGACAAGCTTTATGAAATCGATCAGGTCGCGTACGTGAGGTTCGCTTCGGTCTATAGGTCCTTTAAGGACGTAAACGAGTTTCTCAACGAAGTAACGGGTCTTTTGAAGGAGAAGAAATAAACAGCATGCTGGTTGATTCCCACGCCCATCTGCTTAGCCTTGAGGACCCAGTGGACGCCGTGGCGAGGGCTGCGGACGAAGGTGTCGGCAAAATCATATCCATCGGAACCGGGCTTGAGTCTTCGCTTGCTACCATAGAGCTTTCGAGGAAATACAGGGGAGTTTACGTTTCGGTCGGTATCCACCCGCACTCCGCCTCAACTTTCAGCGAGGAAGTGGTGCGGGAGTTTGAGGAAATGACCGAAGATCCAAAAGTAGTGGCAATTGGAGAGACCGGGCTTGATTATCATTACATGAATTCCCCCAAGGAAGATCAGATAAGGTCATTTGAGGCGCACATGGAGCTTGCAAGGAGGCACTCCCTCCCTTTCGTAGTTCACGTAAGGGACGCGCAGGATGCACTGCTTTCGATGCTTCGGGGAAGGAACCTCGGCCAGAATCCCGGAGTTATTCACTGTTTTTCAGGGGATTACGAAACGGCGAAGAGATATCTCGATCTGGGTTTCTTTATTTCTTTCTCGGGCATAGTGACTTTCAAGAGGGCCGAGGAAGTAAGGGATGCGGCGGCCAAAATCCCCATCGAAAGGCTTCTTTACGAAACCGATTCTCCTTATCTGGCGCCGGTGCCCCAGAGGGGAAAACCGAACGAGCCGCGCAATGTCGTTTACGTGGCCAAGCTTATTTCAGAGCTCAGGGGGCTGTCTCTTGAGGAATTTACTCAGGTTGTCTTCGAGAACGTGACGGAGCTTTTCCCAAAAGTACAGAAGGACAAAAATGGTCTTATCTAGCTAAAGAGAAATTAAGAGGTGCTTGCGTGAGCGGAAAACCGAAAATAGCCGTAACGATGGGAGATCCGAACGGGATAGGGCCCGAGGTCTGCATAAGAGCTTTTTACGATGGTTTCTTCGAGGAAATATACGACATCGTGTTTGTCGGAAGTGAATCTGTTCTCCAGAGGGCCAACAGTGAGTTCGGAAAGGATGATACTCTTTCAATTATAGACCCCACGGATTTTACGTTCTGGGATATTGAAGAAGGGGTGAGATCCGAAAAAGCGGGCAGGGCGTCTGTTGCGTGTATAGAAAAGGCAGTGGCCATGGCTCTCTCGGGCGAGGTTAAGGCTATTGTCACGGCTCCGATAAGCAAAAGATCCATCCATATGGCCGGCTCCACCTATCCGGGGCACACGGAAATGCTCACGGATCTTACCGGTTCAGAAAACGTAGTAATGCTTTTTGAGGGAACGAGGTTCCGTGTAGCACCCGTGACGATACATGTTCCCCTTCGCGAAGTTCCGGACATGATTACGGAAGAAAGCGTTTACGTGACCGTTTCCATATCTGCCCGGGAACTCAAAAAAAGATTCGGCGTTGAAGATCCAAAGATAGTTGTCTGCGGGCTCAACCCACACGCTGGAGAATCGGGATCTTTCGGAAATGAGGAGCAGGAGCATATAATTCCAGCTCTTGAGAGGGCGAGAGCCGAAGGGATATCGGTCGAGGGACCCCTTCCCGCGGACACTCTTTTCTACGACGCTCTTCGCGGCAAATGGGATCTGGTGGTCGCCATGTACCACGACCAAGGTTTCGTGCCCTTCAAGATGCTTTCTTTCGATACCGGGGTTAACGTCACCTTGGGACTGCCTATACTGCGGACTTCTCCTGACCACGGAACCGCTTTTGACATAGCGTGGAAGGGCGCAGCGCGCCCCGAAAGCATGATTCAGGCGGTGAAAGTAGCCATGGAGATATGCGACGTAAGGTAGTAGTAAAGCGCTTCAGCGGCCATATTAATAAACAGCATAGCCGCGGTTGTGTATACTGCCATAAATGAAGAAAAAACCATCTGGCGAAAGAACTAAATCATCGATCAGGAGTGCGGTAACAAGTTCCAGAGGACTGAAAAAATATAGATCTCTGCTTTCATGAGGGATCAATTCGATACCGGTATTCCGGATTCAACTATTTTGCCTGAAAATCCAAGAGGTCTGGAAATAGCTTCACCGGACGATGATTCCGCAGATGAAACACTTGCTTTGCTGCCTTCTTCCTCGGCAGGAGGACAAGCACCGCTGGCTCGATAGGCAAGAGCTGTTTTGAGGAGAATCTCCTCGGGGTCACCGAGCTGGTGATTGAAATCTTCTGTAGCTTGGCAGTGTGGAGTAAAACCATCTTCGAAATCTGCCTCGCCCTTGGCATTTACTCCCCTGAAGTTAATCGAATGGTAAACAGTGCCGCAATTCTCTGCTGGAGTGAAACCGTAAGGTTTGCCGCAGGTAGCCGTCCCGATTCGGATTACGTCTATATCGATGCCGAGCAAGCTGTTTACGACTGATTCACTTGCCGAGCAGGTTCGAGGGCTTGTAAGAACGAACAGGCGCGACAAGCCCAGACTGGGAACCGTCAACCCTGTGTCGCCAATTATCCCCTCCTCCGCGAATTCAAAAGTGAACTCCCAGCTTTCCGATGGAACCTTGCCGTTTGTCTCAAACTCTTCGAAAATAAGCCCCTCTTTATCAGCCCCGGCGATCATCGACGATAATATCTGCGCTACATAGACAAGTCCGCCGCGGTTATAGCGAAGATCAACGATCAGGTCGTTGATGCCTGCATTTTTCAGATGTTTGCCCGCTTCCACGATAGCTTGTGCGGCAGGCGCATTGTGAGCGTTAAACAGCATGTAACCTACGCGGTCTCCACTAGGGATGGAAAGGATTTTCACGTTCTGAACCGGATGGGAAGTTATTGCCACGGAAGTCATGGTTACCGTGCGTGGAGTGGATGATCCGAGGTCCAAGACAGTGAACGTGTGGCTATCCCCCGCTTTGCGTGGAAACAGGCCGTTGTTTAGTACGTCTATGTTATTTGAATCTAACACGTTTTCACCATCAATCTCAAGAATCCGCGCGCCGCGGGAAAGATTAACTTCAGGAGCGGTAGCCGGCGAACCGGGTTCTGTGTAGGCGATCCTTACATCTCGCGGCGGGGCGGCTCGCAGAAGCACGAACTCGGCACCGTATCCTATATCGATGCTTTGTCTCTCTGCTAGGAATTGTGCAGTAGGTACGGTGAAATGAAATCTATCCTTGGGAGATCCGGAAGCATTTGTTTCGAAAGTCTTCATCAAATCAAAGTAGACGGGGGTGCTGCAGCAGGAAGGATCCTGATCTGTAATTTCATCGTACCAGAGATAGGTTTCGTGACTCCAGGACCGAAGCCAGTTGTTTTCATCTGCGTAAATGCCTTGAGAAGAGATGCTTTTATAGTAAGCTTTGCCGAGGTCGGCGCAGGTGCCTGCGAAGATGTTACTGGGAAGAAACACCGGTTCTTCTGCTGGGGCTGTTTCATAAGTATCACCGCAGCCGAGAAAAACCGATACTCCGAGCAGCGCTAGGCATATCGTGAGCAGGTGTTTCGGGGTGGACCTGTATTGGGGGAGGGGGAATCGGTTTTTTCTTTTGTGCACTATAGTTTCCTCTGTGATTAAGCGACCGGGTGAAATTGAACAGACTTGGATTATTACCGGAGGGTCCGAATTTATCAAGTTACGTATGTGGCTTTAGAAAAATACAACGGTCAGTACCGTAAGCTTCGGCACGGAAAAAGCATAAAATCGGGTTCGTTTAAAAGCTTGCCGATTGAATCAGCCCGGGGAAACTGGAATATGGTGAGGGAACAGGATCGATTGATAACGATTCTTGCTGGGGGTTTTTGGTCGCGGCCCCCTGGACTTGAGCTGAACTTGAGGAAGGACATACGTCGTCGGCCTGATAGGCGAGAGCCGTTTTGAGAAGGCTTTCCTCTGTGTCGCCGAGTTTGTGGTCATAGTCGTCATCTGCGGCGGAACAGGTCGGCGAGAAACCGTCGTCATAATCGGCAACTCCCTTATCGTTAACCACCCTGAGCTGGATAGTGGAATAAGTCGTGCCGCAGTTGTCCGTCGAAACAAAACCGTAATACTTGCCGCATGTGGTCGAACCGACCAGTATTACTTCTATATCAATACCGCGCAGGCTGTTAATGATAAGTTCGCTTGCCGAGCAGGTGCTGGAAGTGGTCAGGACGAACAGACGCGGAAGGTCAAGACCCGGCAGTCGATGATCAGTACCGCTTTCATCTTTAAACACGTTGGCAAAAGGACGGGATCTATCGTTTTTTTTGTCGTTGTATTCAGTTGTTGCGAAGTTTTTTCCATAGCCCGCCGAACCGGCTATTATCGACGTTATAATCTGCGCGATGTAGATGAATCCGCCACGGTTATAACGAAGGTCGAGCACGAGATCATCGACCCCGTCTCCTTGAAGAAACTTGTTGCCGGCATTTATGAGCGGCAGTGCCGCCGGGGCATTGTGCCTGTTAAACAGCATGTAACCTACCCGTTCGCCCTCGGAAGTGGTTATCACTTTTACGTTCTGTACCGGATGCTCTGTTATCTCCCGGGCGGTCATTGTCACGGAGCGTTCCACTGAAGATGAACCGGGGTCCTTAACCGTGAACGTGTGCGTATCGCCGTTCGATGGATTCAAGGCGGCGTTTATCTTTTCTACATCATCCATGTCCGCGGAATTTACTATATCAATGCCGTCAACGCCGAGGATCTGAGTGCCGCGCACAAGTTTAACGCCGGTCGCGGTCGCTGGCGAACCGGGCTCGGTGCGGACTACTACCACCTTTCGCGGAGGCGTGCGTCGCAGAACCTTTAATCTGGCCCCGTATCCGACCGTAACGCCCTCATTGGAGAGTTTTCGGTATTCCCTGGTGGACTGTGAGAAATGGAACCTGTCCTCTTTTATTTTCATCTTATCAAAGTACTCTGAAATAGTGTTCTCCTCGTCGGCCGGATCCACATCTACGATTTCATCATACCAGAGATAGGTTTCGTGACTCCAGGAGCGAAGCCAGTTCTTCTCATCCACCTGTGTGCCCTGCATGGCGCTTGCGCTGAAAGCTTTTTCCAGGTCCGCGCAGTATTGATGAAAATTGCTGCTTGGACAGAACACACCTTCCTGCCATGGCTCATTCCTGCTGCTGCAGGGATCTGAAACAGGTTGCTGCGGTTGCTGCGGTTGCTGCGGTTGCTGCGGTTGCTGCGGTTGCTGCGGTTGCTGCGGTTGCTGCGGTTGCTGCGGTTGCTGCGGTTGCTGCGGTGGTGGCGGTTGTTG
>CAYSDX010000020.1:0-4116 GCA_964429945.1 uncultured Spirochaetia bacterium
GCAGGGGAGTATGGGCCGACAGCGCTTACAGGTCCAAGGAAGTGGAGGAGAAACTTCAGGAGAAGGGATACAGGAGCCATATTCACCGCAAGGGTTCACGGAACAAGCCGCTTGGGAGATGGGCGAAGCGCGCCAACAGTATCTGCTCGGTGGTGAGGGTGAGGGTTGAACATGTGTTCGGGTCTCAGAGCAGCGACATGGGAGGGAGACTTTTAAGAAGCGTGGGGATTGTGAGGGCCAGGGCGCACATAGGGCTTAAGAACCTTGCGTACAACATGCGGCGGCTGGTTTATCTCGAAGCAACGGTATAGGCGAAAAATGGTCATGAAACGGAGAGAATTGCTTCTTACGGCACGAAAAACAAGACAAAAAGCAGCTTTGCATGAAGAAAACTCCCTTGGTTGAAAGGGAAAATGAGAAGTTATCCGTGATCTTCAGTCGCAAACCTATTTTTAGAAGTGCCCTTATGTTAAAGAAATACACTTAACGTGTTGTGTAAATTTCGGGATCCACTTCTTACGCAACAATTACGACGACCGTTCTTGGAGCAAGGAGAAATTTGAAGAGCATCATATCATATTCCGCAATGAAAACTGCATCCACATGGACAGAATATTCGGGAATTAAATGGCAATTTCAGAAATGATGACCACAAAAGGAAAAAACAAGACCTTCTCATGAAAATATCAAACGCGGTCTCGAAAATCCTCACTGTCCTTATTATAGCCCTGCTTGCCTACACGCTTTGGAACGGGCTTTCGGGAAAGGAAAAGATTGAGATCCCCTCCCAGCTCGTGGGACAGCCCGCGCCCGAGTTCGCGCTGGAATCATTTGACGGAAAAAGAGTAAGTCTTTCAGATTTTCGGGGAAAGACTCTGCTTGTGAATTTCTGGGCGTCCTGGTGCCATCCCTGCAGAGAAGAAGCCCCGGCGCTTGAAAGAGCCTACATGTCGCTTTCAGGCAAAGAGGTGGAGTTCATAGGAATAAACATAATGGACGACAGAAAAAGCGCGGAGGAATATATAAAATCCTTCGGGGGAACGTTCGTCAACGTTTATGACCCGGAGAACAGGATACATCTTGATTACGGAGTAGGAGGAGTTCCTGAAACCTTCTTCGTAAATCCCGAGGGGATCGTAACCGGCAAACACAGGGGACCGCTTACAGAGAAGATGATCTTGCGCTACATTGAAAACGCGGCTACTTACAACGCTCAGATCAGGGAAACTAAAAATCTATGAACTCTTTTTTTCGCGAAGCTCTAAGCGCAGGACTTTTCTTGCCCTTGGCTTTTTTTATCGCCTTCCATGTGGACGCGGACACGCTTGAAGACCAAATTGCCGACATCTCAGGAGAACTCATGTGTCCCGTATGCGAGGGACAGAGCGTCGCGGAGTCAAACGCACAGCTTGCCCGGGACATGAGGGCTGTCATAAAAACGAAACTGCTTGAGGGAAACTCGAGAGAAGAAATAATAGATTATTTTGTTTCCAGCTACGGAGAGACTATTCTCGCATCCCCTCCACCGAAAGGGTTTAGTGCCATTTTATGGCTTCTGCCCATACTTTCCGTACTAATCGGCGCGGCAATAATCCTGAGAACTATTCGCGCATACAGGGTTGAGGAAAAGAAATAGCCGAAGTCGACATTAATTGCCGTTCAATACTCCTCCCCTTGCTTTAGCTTTAATCATCAGTAAAATAATGCTTACAAGCTTATATAGATTTTAACATCAGATTATTGCTGTTTATAAGAGAGGCAGAGAAACGATGAGCAAAAAGAATTTTTACGCCATGACCGACTCGGCCATAGCTGAAGAGTTCGGGCGCAGGCTGGAGCAGCTTCGTCTTGAGGCTAACAAGCCGCAAAAAGAAATCGCTTACGAGCTTGGCATCTCCGAGGGAACTTATCGCAAGGCGATCATTGGCAGGGCCAGATTCGAGATCATTATAGGTATCATGAGGACGCTGGAGCAACTTGAAAATCTGGAGAACCTCTTACCCGACCGGCCTTTCAGCCCAATTGAAATGCTAAAGCTTCAGGGGAAAAAGAGGCAGAGAGCGGCGGGGAAAAGATCCGGCAATACCCGAACTTCCAAAGAGGATACGAATTGGTAGCTCAAAACGTAGCGCGAGTGGAGATATGGGGACGAACTGTAGGAGCTCTTTCATACGATAAGGATACGGGCCTGTGCGCTTTTCAATACGATCCTTCATGGATCAGGACCGCAATAGAGTTAAGCCCGGTAAAACTGCCGTTATCAGACCGGATCTATCAATTCCCTGCCTTGGCCAGAGAAACATACAGGGGATTGCCGGGCGCGTTTGCCGATTCACTCCCCGATGATTTCGGCAATGCGTTGGTGGATGCATGGCTCGCCCGGATGGGTCGCGACAAAAGTTCTTTTTCCGGGTTGGAGCGTCTGCTTTATACCGGCAGAAGGGGCATGGGAGCGTTTGAGTATTTCCCGTCCATAGATACGGGGCTGGAGTCACCCGGAATTGTTGAGCTGGACAGCCTTATCGATATGGCTCAGACCGTGCTTAACGAGAGAGCAAGATTATCGGGGACACTAATCGGCGACACAGGCAGTGAATCGCTTTACGCGCTCTTTCAAGTAGGCACTTCCGCCGGAGGAGCAAGACCCAAGGCCGTTATAGGAATCAATAAAGCGCGCACAGAGATCCGAAGCGGCCAGGTAGACCTGCCCGAAGGATTTGAGCATTACCTCTTGAAATTCGACGGCGTGTCCGAGCGTTCCGGAACAAAGGAGACATTCGGCAGACCGCAGGGATTCGGCCGGATGGAATACGCTTACTACCTAATGGCGAAGGATGCCGGAATCAACATGTCTGATTGCGAGTTGCTGATGGATGGCGTCAGAGCTCACTTCATGACCAAGCGATTTGACAGGATTGGAAACAAAAAAGTGCATTACCAGTCGTTGTGTGCCATGGACCACGCAGATTACAAGATGCCCGGGCACTACAGTTACGAACAGCTGTTTTCGCTGATGCGCTCAATGAAACTAAGCAGAGCACAGGCACTGGAACTGTACAGAAGAATGGTATTCAACATCGTCGCCCGCAACCATGACGATCATACCAAAAACTTCGGTTTTATCCTTAACGAACAACACAGATGGGAACTGGCGCCGGCGTTTGATGTGGCCTACAGTTATAAACCGGGTTCAAAATGGCTGAACTCGCACCAAATATCCCTAAACGGCAAACGAGACGATTTTACGCGAAAAGATCTGCTAGCTCCCGCCGAGAAATTTAAAAAAGAAGCAAACCGGATTATCGATGAAATTGTCGAGATCGTGTCTCAATGGCCTAAATACGCAAAAGAAACCGAAGTTTCCCCTGATTTCATCAGAGAAATTCAGAATACACACGAGCTAGGTTTGTAGAGAGAGAATCAGTCAAAGAATCCAGAGCAGGTATCCAGAATCAAATCTTTTCCTTCCGCAGAATCAAGCCATTCTATCCCATCTTCCGCGCGAAGCCATGTAGACTGCCTTTTGGAAAACCTTTTCGTGTCCGTCTTTATTTTTTCAACCGCCGTTTCAAAATCAAGCCGACCGTCCAGGAATTCGTTGATCCGCTTGTAACCTATGGACTTCATAGGTTTTAAGTCAGGTCCGTATCCCCTGGCTCTTATGGCCTCGACTTCTTCAACCCAGCCACGGTCAACCATCGCGTCAACCCTTGAGTCTATAGAACAACGCAACTGCTCCCGGTCACGGAGGAGACCTATCTTAAGGGCATTGAACCTTTGTTCCGCAAAACCGTGACGCCGCTGGTGATCCGACATCTTCTCTCCTGTCACGTGGTGGACTTCAAGCGCCCTCTCAATTCTTACGTAATCATTCGTATTTATCCGCCCGGCGGACACCGGGTCCAAAGATTCAAGTCTTTTGTGAAGCGACGCGACTCCCTTCGCATCCCTCTCCCGCGCGAGATGATCTCTGAACTCCCGATCAATCTCAACGCCTTCAAGAAGCCCGTAAAGAAGAGCCTTCACGTAAAGAAAAGTTCCCCCGACCACAACTATTTTCTTGCCGTCCGCAACGAGTCTGCTGATGCGATCAAGGGCAAGCCTCATGTAGGTACC
>CAYSDX010000021.1:0-7124 GCA_964429945.1 uncultured Spirochaetia bacterium
CCGCAGACAACGCTACCTTCGCCTTGAATTCCGGTGAATGATTACGCCTTTTACTCCTCATTGTGTACCCTCCTGTATATTTATTAAAATATCAGAGAAATACACTTAAGACGCTGTCTAATTTTTGGGGACCACTTCTGACGGCAATGGATATCTTGTTATTACAAGTCCCATATTTGAACTTACAATAGTGCCAAAATACGAAGGATCTGCTACAAGCTTACCTAGGATATTCACGCCTTCATATGATATTACTATACCTCTACAAAAGGACGAAGCTGTTCAATATCCTATAGTTGTTCGATCTCCATTATATTTTTCATTAAAATTACATATTCGTATTAAAAGCAAAATATTTTTTACGAGTGAGTCTATGGAAATATATGGTTGGCTTGATTCACTAATTGAAATGTTTCACGATTATATTTCTACAGATAGGTTAGAAAAACGATTAGATGCTGATTTGATTGAGTTACTATCTTTTACAAAAAATTAAGCAAACCAAAAATGCTGTTCTTTTTCAAATTCTTCTGATGTATCAGGAAGTTCCTATGGAGGTCTGGGTGTTAAGAAAGATTTAGCATAAAATTTATGTATATTTGAAAGTCAAAGAATTTTACCATCCATGTGCGGTGCCTGCCACGTAGAGCGCCGGTTTTTGAAATGAATTCGCGGCGATTTGCTTTCCTTCAGTTCCCCTGTGCCAACCCTCCCGGATGCCTGGGGTCAGTTGCTCCGTGAAAAAGCCCGCGGACTCTGGCTACGCTCTGCGTACTTCCTATCGGGCCGGTTCTTTTTACTTCGTATCCTTTTTTTCGAAGTTTGGTTGCCAGGTCTTTCCTCGCTTCTTTTTCTATGAACAGGAGGTCGGGAAGCCACTGATGATGTATCCTCGGTGCCGCCACGGCTTCCTGGATGCTCATCTTGTGGTCAACCATGTTCAGGACGACCTGCAGCACGGACGTTATTATTCTGCTTCCCCCCGGACTTCCTGTCGCCAGAAAAAATTCCCCGTCCTTCAGCACTATGGTCGGAGTCATGGAGCTCAACATTCTCTTGCCGGGGGCTATGGAGTTTTTTTCGCCGCCGATGAGGCCGTACGCGTTGGGCGTCCCGGGTTTTGCCGAAAAATCGTCCATTTCGTTGTTCAGCAGTATCCCGGTTCCCGCCACGGCGAGCCCGGAACCGTAGGGGAAATTAAGCGTGTATGTGTTTGAAACCACGTTTCCGAACCTGTCGGCGACGGTGAAGTGAGTGGTGTCGGCACCTTGTGCGGAGACGGGAGAGCCGGGCTTTATGTGCCTGCTCGGAGTTGGTTTTTCCGGATTGATCCGGCTTGCAAGGCGCTTTGCGTACTGCTTTGAGATGAGATGTTCCGTGGGAACGGGGGAGAAGTCCGGGTCGCCCAGGTGTTCTGACCTGTCCGCGTAGGCAAGCTTCATGGTTTCCGAGAGAACATGAACGTACCGGGCGGAGTTATGGCCGTATCGCGGGAGGGGATAGCGCTCGAGAATGTTAAGCATCTGGATAAGATGGACCCCGCCCGAACTTGGAGGCGGCATCGAGCGGATGCTGTAGCCCCTGTAGCTTCCGGTCACCGGTTCTCTTGTAATAGCCTCGTAAGATGCAAGGTCCCGTTCGGTTATGAGGCCTCCTTCCTTTTTCATATAGGCCGTGATTTTCTTCGCTATAGCTCCCCTGTAAAACGCTTGAGGACCGCTTCTGCTTATCTGCTTGAGGCTCCACGCGAGATTGTTCTGCCTTAGAATTTCTCCTTCCCCGGGCGGCTCTCCGTTTTTTGCGAAAAAGATATACATGCTCTCACTTGATTTTTTCATCCGTTCTTTTGCCTTGAGAAGCGATTCCCTGAGCTCCGGCGTGACCGCAAACCCCTCTTCCGCAAGCCTTATCGCGGGCGCGATAACTTTTTCAAGCGGCATGGTACCGTATTTCTCAAGCGCAAGCGAAAGACCCGCGACCGTGCCCGGAACCCCGGAGGAATAAACGCTGTGGCGCGCCCGTTCCAGGTCGACCTTTCCGTTTCCCCCGAGAAACATGTCGCGAGTGGCTTTGAGCGGAGCTTTCTCCCTGTAGTCTATGGCGACGGTCCGCCCGGTTTTGCCCAGGTGAACCAGCATGAATCCGCCGCCCCCGAGATTCCCGGCCCTCGGATAGGTGACGGCGAGCGCGAATCCCATGGCCACCGCGGCATCAACCGCGTTTCCGCCTTCCTTGAGCACCGAGAGGCCGACAAGCGTCGCTATCCTCTCCTGGGATACAACCATGCCGTTGCGGGAGGACGCGGGTTCCGCCGCATTTTTGCCTAGGGCGCCGGGCTCCGCGGAGGCGGATGTGAGCGTGACTGATAAAGCCAGGCAGAGCGAGACTGCGTATTTAAGGATTTGGTCCGCGGGCATCTTGGGTGGCCGGGGAGCGCTTAAAAGGAAAGTCCGTATCTGTAGCGCTTCGACATGTTCATTCTGTCTTCGCAGATCTTTATCTTTTTGGAATAGAACGCTCTCTCGAAAGTTCCTTCGGCAAGACCGATTGCGTAATTGAAGTTCGATATGGCGTCTTCGTACTTGTGAAGCTGAAAATGAAGATTGCCCAGAGTCAAGTACAGAAGATCGTTCGATGATAGTTCCTCGACCTTGCGTATGCCCCTTACTGCCTCAAGACCCTCTTCGGGTCCCCGGGTTTTCGATATGGCGATTGCTTTTTGGAGCTCGACGAGCGGACAGTAGTTACATGCCAGGTATTTGTCGTAGAGCGAGATTATCCTGTCCCAGTTCGTGTCCCCGTATTTTTCCGCCAGGGAGTGCACGGCGTCAACGCCGGCCTTTAGGTGAATTTCCGTGACCTCTCCGCCTTCCTCGGCCGAGAGGGCAAGGTGCTCGAATCCCCTTTTGATCATATTCCTGTCCCAAAGTTCCCTGTTCTGCTCCTTTATCCCGAGAGGCTTTCCGGTACCGTCGTTCATGGTGCGGAGCCTTGAGGCGTTTAGCAGCATGAACGATAAAAGGGCGTGAACCCCGGGCTTTCTGGTAACGGGGAGGTCAAGCAGCGCCTCGCCCAGTCTTATCGCCGAAAAACACAGGGAGGGGGTGGGAGGCGTTCCTTTTCTCAGACCGTTTTGGCCCAGGGAGAAAATCTCGTAAATGTTCTTTGTCAACGCCCCGAGACTTCTTTGCGCTTCGGCCCGTGTCAGCCGGACGGTTCCTTCGGTTATCTTTTTTCTTTCCGAGGCGAGCTGCTCTTCGAGCGCCTTTTCGTTTCTCTCAAGTATCCTCGCCAGCGAGGAACTCGAAAACCCGCAGAGCACGTTCAGTATAAGGTATTTCTGGAAGGACCTCTCTATCCGGGGAGAGGACAGCGCAAAGAGGAGTTCAACCAGGTTTTCCGCCGCTTCCTCCTTTTGGGGGAAAGGGAGCCGGAACCCCGATACGTCGATCCTTCTCTTCGCACCGTTTGCTCTGGAGAGATAGTTTATCTTCCTGCAGAAAAGCTTGTTTGAGCTCTCCGTTATATCAGCCCACACCGCGCTCTGGGGATCCTGGGGAATTCCGTCTTTTCCCCATCTGGTCTTCATCTTCTCAAAAGAGTTGGCGCATACTCTCTGCACGTGCTCAAGGCTCTCGCAGCCGAAAACCTTCACGAGCGTGGAAACAATCGCTCCGTAGTCACTTATAAGCTGTTTTGTAATCTGCCTGTTTACTTCAGGCCGGTTGTATTTTATTCCCAATTGTCCGCTTCCTTCTCCACTGCGGAGAACGTTTTAATCTACAAACGGACTAAAATACATACCGGAGCTTTAAAGTAAAGATCAAGGGATCTTTTGCTCAAGACGAACCCTTTCATTCCCAGAAGGCTCAAGATTGAAGAAGTGTCGTTGCTTGTAATGCAGAAGGAAAGAAAACTCAGGGTGAAAGAGATAGTTTTTAAGAACCTCCACGCGAAGCCCCTGATCTGAATGTGGAAGCCCCCGACCCTCTCCCAACATATCTATAGCAACTTCAACGAACACTTGCCTGTTCCAGAAGTATTCTGCTACTATCTTCCTAAAACTTGGCTAATGCTGCGATACGATCAATTCCAATACGGGATTTTTGATATTTCAGCGGGCTTCTCCTGCGGTCCTTTTCCACCTAGTGCTGTCTATCACCGTAGACCGAACAATTTTCAACGTTGAACAACCGGGAATTGATTTCAGAATTTCTATCATGGATCTTGCAAGCGGCCTTGGCATCCAAGGACTAAGTCGAATCTGCTTTATCCAGCTCAAATCAATATCATAGCTCTTAGATCTCGAACGTCTTTCAGTATCTGCATAAATTACTCTATATTCCTCTTCTCCCCTATAAGGATAACGTTTCAGAAAAGGCAATTTTGAGGCTCCCAATGGTAATTTCTCCAACGATTCTTCTATGTCTCTTATGAGACGATATTCCATATAACCGTGTTTAACTTTATTGTCTTTATCGAATACAGAAAGCAGTCTGTCTTTTTCAAAATTAATGGAAACACCGTGTGGTCCATCAGAAAAAACTTTCCAGTGGTGATATGTCTGGCCGCCTTCCACAAAACAGAGTGCAAGCAATGTCTTTGCCTTCATGAGTTCCTTGTACTTTTTCATGAAAAAAACGTCATTCTTATCGTCCCACTTCATCGGGTCCAGAAGTGTAATCCGGCGGTTTTTTAGCAGGTGTATAGCAACAGCTAAATCAGTGTAACGATAGAAGTACGGGGCTTCCGTATTATTTTTCTTGCCCATGCTATTGAACGTTCCTGATTACAAGAAGTCCGGTCAGGAAAAGAAATTCCTCCTCAGAAAGGCCTCTACAGATTCCCATTTTCTTGTCTCGCATTCCCATATGACAAGGACTCTCCAGCCATTTTCCTCAAGCTTTTTTCTGTTTTCCCTGTCACGTTTTATGTTGTCCCTGAATTTTTTGCTCCAGTATTCAGTGTTGGTTTTCGGAGTTGTTGCTACTTGACAGTTCTCGTGCCTGTGCCAGAAGCATCCATGGACAAACAGGGCTATCCCCCTCCTAGGGAAAATTAGATCCGGCGAACCTGGCAAATCTCTTCTATGAAGGCGGAACCGCAGTCCGAGACGATGGGCAATCGAGCGCACTCTTTTTTCTGGAGCAGTGTTTTTAGATTTTATTGCCCTCATGTTTTCACTGCGCCTTGCAGGTGATATGCGGTCTGCCATTTTTCCGGCTCCTATACAATTTCAGTATTCAAATCCCAATCCCTGAAATAAGTTTCACAGTTAGCTTTCCCCAGGAACCTAGTCAGCTTATGCATATCTGAATTCCAGCTACCACTTCCGGGTTCTTTCTCCGACAAGTTTTCAAAAACTCTTTTCAAAGAACTCTATACGGCACACATAACTTCTTTCAAGAATTATAATGGCTAACGATAAATCTTGCCATATTCCATATCTATGGTAATATTTTACGAAATAAAGCTAATAATTAAGGAGAGTTAGAAATACCAGGCAATAAAAAACGCCCGCATTTCAGTGTCCTTGAACTGTGCGCCGGTGCGGGGGGCCAAGCCCTTGGATTTGAGGCGGCCGGGTTCAGTCATACAGCGCTTATTGATAACAACCCGCATTCATGCGCCACGCTCCGTGTTAACCGTCCGTACTGGAATGTGATCGAAGCGGATCTGAACGAGTTTGATGCCAGCAACTGGCGCGGTGTTGACGTAGTTGCTGCAGGTCTTCCCTGTCCCCCATTCTCGATCGCAGGACAGCAACTAGGCAATAAAGACGACCGAGACCTGTTTCCAGCCCTGTTGCGTATCGTAGCTTCAACCAAACCGCATGCGGTTGTTGTGGAAAATGTCCGCGGCTTGCTGACGCGCCGATTTGATTCATATCGTTCCTATGTTCTGAATGAGTTACGGAAGATGGGATTTGCTGCGACTTACTGGCAACTCCTGAATGCTGTAGATTGCGGTGCCCCGCAGTACCGTTGCCGTTCGTTTCTTGTAGCATTACGCACATCAAATGAATTTATTTGGCCCTCTCTGCAGATGGAACTCATCACGGTCGGAGAAGCCTTGGGCGAGATGATGGGCTCGAAAGGCTGGTGCGGTGTGGACAAGTGGGTCAAGCAGGCTGACCGGCCCGGCCCGACGCTTGTCGGAGGGTCGCGGAAACACGGGGGTCCAGATCTGGGGCCAACTAGAGCACGAAGGCAGTGGGCCGAACTTGGAGTAGACGGTCTGGGAATTGCCGACAGCGTCCCCGAATGCGACTTTAAGGGGATGCCTAGACTGACTATACCGATGACTGCCAAGCTGCAAACATTTCCTGACAACTGGCAGTTCATGGGAAACAAGACTCAGCGCTACCGCCAGATTGGCAACGCCTTGCCTTCAGTCATGGCAGCAGCAATCGCGGAGCAGGTGGCACAATGCCTCGCAAGATAGGGTCTAAACAAAAACTTAGGGAATACCTCGTATCGCGTGTAGGCAAAGTGCTTACGTCCAAAGAACTTCTTGAAGCGTCTGGAGGTGCTACGCAATGGGCGCGGCGCATCAGGGAACTGCGCAACGACGAAGGGTGGCCCATTCGGACTCATAATGACTTGGCATCACTGAAACCCGGTGAATACATACTCGAATCTCTTCCACCCCTGGGCGATGCGGCATATTCTTTTCAGCGGGGCATCTCCCAGCGTGTACGGGCGCAAGTTCTGGAGCGAAACGGGTATACATGTCAGATGTGCGGGGCCAAGGCGGGAGATCCCGACGAACAGAATCCTGGGCGAAAAGTCCGGTTGCATTTGTCGCATATTCAAGACAAAAGCCTCGGTGGAACCAATGAATTGGCAAATCTGCGTGCTCTTTGTAGTGCATGCAACCAAGGTGCGAAAAATTTAACATCGGAACCACCACGATATATATGGTTATTGACTCAAGTAAGAAGAGCAAAAGAAGACGACCAGCGCAAGATATTAAACTGGCTACTCACCACTTGAACTTTAAAACGCAACACTGACTTTAACAATCTCTTTTCAGGGGAGTTTAGCACAGGGATGGACAAGGGACAATGCTCTTCGTAGCGAGGGCGAGCCCGAGCGAAGAAGAGCATTGTCCCAAAACTCCAA
>CAYSDX010000022.1:0-4685 GCA_964429945.1 uncultured Spirochaetia bacterium
GGTCGGAATAGAGCTTGTGAGCGACAAGAAGACGAAGAAGCCCTACGAGGCGGCGGAGAGGGTAGGATGGCAAGTCGCAGAGGAAGCGCTGTCTCACGAGATTCTCATAAGACCGCTCGGGGACGTGGTAGTGCTCATGCCGCCGGTGGGAATCGAGATGGACGATCTGGCGAAGCTTCTGCGGGCGACCTATCTTTCCATAAAAAAGGTAACCGAAGAGGGTTAGTACGGATGGAAACCCCCGATTCTCTTGAGTGGATTGAGGATGAATTAAAGGTCATCCGGGGGGAGAATCTCTTCAGGACGCTTACGGAGATTGCCTCGGGCCAGTCCCCCGAAATAATAATCGGCGGGAAGAAGCATATACTCCTCGCTTCCAATAACTAGCCTCGTCTGGAAAAGTCAAGTATGATTTTTATCCGGCGTCCAAAATGATCGTCCCTAATCCATACGGAGTCTTCTTTACCGCATCACGGGAAAAATATCTGTGCGGTAGAAGTGTTGCTTTCTTGGCGTGCTTGCTGAGCATCTCTCGCGGCATATTCCGCATCATGGCGGGACTTCTTTTGGTTGCGGTCATGGTTCTTTGCGCAAAGTCAGAAACGGTGAACGCACAGGATACGGCCACCTACTCCATAACGTTTCAGGGCAACTGGAATACGCAAAGCTCTCCAGGTGGGGTTCCGCCCGACAATATTCGCTATTTCACGCGTGTAACGGGTGCTGTGCACAACAGCGAAGAGAGCTACTGGAAACCGGGAGGCCTGGCTAGCCGCGGTCTTGAAACCTTGGCGGAAACTGGTTCTGGGAGCTTGTTTAAATCTGAACTTCGAGATGCAAAAAAAAGACGAAACGTAAAGAAAATTCTAGAGCTTGACTTTAACAGAGGTGCTGAGTCCGTGCACAAGGCAAAAGCCGAATTTGACAGGAACTACCCTCTGATTACTCTTGCGTGTATGCTTGATCCGTCCCCGGACTGGTTTACGGGAGTCTCGAGTCTTTCTCTTCTTGACGGACAAGGAAACTGGCGAACCCTTCACAGTGTTTATCTGTTTCCTTATGACGCCGGCACCGAGGAGGGGCGGGAGTATCGGCTTGAAAATCCCGCCACCGATCCTCAGCAGCCAATCAGCAGTCTTAGGGGAAAGGGCAAATTTTCAAGCAGCGTCCCCGTGGCCAGACTGGCATTCGAACTTGTTAATCCGCAAGCGGCCGTCAGTCCCGACCGCGCCGCTCTTGTGGCCATATACGAAGCCACGGGAGGAGATAACTGGAAAGACAAAGATTTCTGGAAAGCCTCCGACGAACCTGTTTCGGAATGGTACGGAGTTGAAACAAATGAAGACGGCAGGGTGACGGAGCTTCTGCTCGGGGACAACGGCCTTTCGGGAACCGTTCCGGATGAGATAGGGGAGCTTGCCGATCTTTCCGAGCTTGATCTCTCGGGCAATCCGGATTTGACGGGAGAGTTGCCTCTGGGCCTTATGGGTTTACGGATAATCCGGCTTGATATAAGCGGAACGGGGGTATGCGTGCCCGAGGACGAAGCATTCAGTATATGGCTCGATGGTCTTGCCCCGGGTTTCATCGGCAATGAGAACTGCGGGCAAGACGAGATAAGAGGAAGCGGCGGAGGAGGATGCTCTGTTGCCTCCGGCGGTGGATTTGCGGGGGGAGTTCTAAATTTTCTTCCCGCAGTTTTTATGCTTATGGTTGTTTTAGGACAGCGTCGGTAAAATCGGCTGACCAGCTTTCTGGCCGCGCAGTTACTCGATAAAAAACACGTTATCGCCGATTTCGTTTCCGATGTCCGTGTTCCTGCGGATAATGTCGGCGAGTTTCGTCTCTTCAACTTGCCTGAGCTCGTCCGGTGACAGGATGCGTTCATACCAGAAACGGTCCCCGTCTCGCAGCACCTTGAACTGGCGGGAGATGATTGTGTGGAAAAGTTCGCCGAGCATGGATTCGCCGTGGGGGTCCTCGGCGACGCCGGCAACCCAGATGTCCATGTCATCTGTAGTTCCGTAGGCCCTGCGAAGCCTTTTCACAACTTCGGGGTCGGATGTTATATCCGAAAATCTTTCCTTCCGCTCAAGTCCCAGCGCTTCGCGCATGTCGTTATAGCTTGGCAGTCCGTGGTCGCGGCCGCGCTGAATGTTAAGAGCGGGCAGATCAAAACCCCGGGGCTCCATGGCATCTACGAACAGGAAATTGCGGACCTCATCGATGATAAATGCGTCCACCCGCTGGTGACGGTCGGTTGCGAAACCTCTGAGTATTGGTTCAATACCGAAGTCAACAACCTTTTTCAGCTCGAAAAAGGCGTTTCTTAGTTCTATGGCTTCAATTTCGCTGCCTTCTTTGGTCAACAACCGGATCTTCGGGTCAAGCAGCGTGTGTCCCACACGAAAGGCCGCCGAGGAAAATACGTTGGCAATGCCTGCATCAATGGAGTCATTATAATGGGAATAGGGCGGCAATGCGTCCGGCCCCAGCAGCAGGGGAAGAAATTCATTGTAGGTGACCGACTGTATCAGGGCGCCGACCATGCGTCTTGCCCTTTGATAAATTTCCTCGCCGGACAAAGATGGGTCGCGGGCGGCGATTTCCTCTGCCAGCCTGTTGTGCTCGCGCAGAAAAAGCGTATGCAGCGAGACAAGGCCTATATTCTCGTTGGCCCTTATATCTCCGGCGATGAAAAATTCAGGTCCCCGGAAACGAAAGTTAAGCAGTCCAAGATCGTTGTAAGGCGGAAAGTTCCCGCTGGAAGCGGATGATGTCCTGAGCCGGCCTTGACCGTCGTTTGTTCTTAATGCGGCCGCGCGCGTCTCATAGGAACCGTAGACGGTCGACCCGTCGATCCATCCGGTGACTTCATTTAGCTGCTGGCGGGGGTTTTCCTCTGACGTGCCCGTGGCCTCGTGGTCGTGCATGGAGCGATGGAAAGACATCTCGGCGGTGCCCGTACCTTGCGGATCAAAAACCGGGTCGCCCGTCGGAATTTCGATGTTAACCGGTTCCGACCCGAATTCGTCTGAAAGAGTCATATCGTGATCCGTGAACTGTCCCCAGAGCCACATGAAATTGGTTGTCGGGTTGCGATTGGGAATTAATTCTTCCTGTTTATTTACGATGTTGCTGATTTCTCTGGGATTAGGACGGTCCGGTCCGGCAAAGGAGCTTATCCCGTCGGCGTAGGCAGGTGGCGCGAGACGAACCAGCCGGGTCTCGGCCCTGTTCATCTGCGGATTCTTGAGATTGTTGCCGCTCCCGTCAATCGTTCTGTAGCTCTGAGGGTTTCCATCTGATCGGCAGGTACTGGAAGCTGCCGCTCCGGCAAAAAGGATGAACAGCGGAAGCAGCTTGACCCCGGAATTCAGGTATCTGCGGAGAGAACGGAAAACGGAAGGCAGCCGCTTTCCGCAAAATATGGAAACGCTCCCGTCCCGGTAAATATCCTTGGTTGACCGCAGTGTCCCCGTTCGAGCACGATGCTGGAAATCGGCATGCAAATGCCCGAGTACGGGAAACGAGTCAACGGTTTGATTACGGCGTTCAGCTGGATTAAGAGTCATACGGGGAAACCGCCACTGGCCATGCCTGTAAGTATCTTACGCAGGGGGCGTTTTGTCAAAGCGGAGGGCGGGACTTCATTTTGAGGAAACCAGTGATGAAGTGACGCTAACATTCCCGGTTTTGGTGTTACAATATAGAGTGCGCTTTCAAAGCATTAAGGGAAGCGCGATATTCATGATCTTGAGGTGGATGTATTGGAGCAGAAACGATTCTGCACAGCGATGACCTGCCGGGGCCGCAGGAGTGTCCTTCCGTTGCTCGGTGACGATACGCACGCGTGGACGTATGCCTTTGCCGAGTTTTCCGGGATTTACCTAGGTGTCCTCCGCGCGGCAATCGGCATTCTAGTCGTTGCGGCCATAGTTCTGGGTGCAAAGCCGGAAGCGGTTCTGGCGGTTACCTACAAAGTAACGTTTCAGGGCAACTGGAACGAAAAAAGCACCCCGGGACAGGTTCCAGGCAACGCGTATTTCACGCAGATCATCTATTGCATACACGACAATAGAGTAACCTTCTGGAAAGAGGGCAAAGAGGCGACCAAGGGCGTGGAGGTGGTGGCGGAGGAGGGCGCCACGGGCCAATTCAATGACGAATGCCTCAACGAAGCCTTGATCATTGCAGGTATTAAGGTGAAAACAATAGGTTTGATCAATCTGGCCAGGGGCGGGGAGGCGTCGGCTAGCAAGGAAGTTGAATTTACAAAAAGTCATCCTCTTTTTACCTTCTTATCCATGCTCGGTCCCACCCCGGACTGGTTCGTAGGCATCTCGGCCCTCTCTTTTCTGGGCACGGACGGGAACTGGATATCTTCCCGCACTGTGGATCTGTTTCCTTACGACGCCGGAACCGAGGAAGGGACTGAATATTCGCTGGATAATTCTCCTACCGACCCTCCAGATCCGATCAGAAGTCTTAAGGGAAAGGGCAAGTTTTCAGCCAGCGTTCCCATAGCAAGGATGGTATTCAAACTCCTCAATCCGGTGAGCCTGTCGGCGGGGACTTCCGGAAAAGCCGAGATCACCGAAGGCGATGCGCCGCTTACCATCACCGCGACTCTTGAAAGCGCCAACGCCTCGGGCAGCGCGCTCAGCATTCCCATAGGTGTCAGG
>CAYSDX010000023.1:0-6954 GCA_964429945.1 uncultured Spirochaetia bacterium
TATCGGAGATTCGGGCTGGATTTTGAGGTAAATCGCGTTACTGGATAATTTTTAGGGTGTCCGGGTTTCTGATTCCCGGCGCCGGATGGGATTCTGCCGGAAAATCGATCGAAAAAGGCCTTTTCTGACAGACACTAGCTAGTTATAGGGATAATTCCCTCTAATTATTTGCCAGTGAAACCGATCTTTTTATGCGAACCGTCACAAAACGGCTTGTTCTCTGAGGCACCGCAACGGCAAAGGTAGTAGGGGTCATCCGCAGAGAGCCCCAGATCATCTTCCACGCAAAGCTCCACATCCCCACAGACCTCATAGGGACCGGCCTCAAGCGGCCTTATAACCGCATCCCCTTCCTTGCCGGGTACAGAAGACTCGGCAGGGGAAAGGTTGCTTTTAAAACCCGCCCCCTTGTGCGAGCCGTCGCAAAACGGCTTGTTTCCAGAGGCCCCGCAGCGGCAAAGAGCGATTTTCTTTTTTACCGCAAGTTCTTGCCCTTCCCCGTCTTCAAGCAATTTGAGGTCGCTTACAATCAGGGGACCGTCATCCATGATCTGTATTTTGGCTTTTTCGCTCATATCGGGCTATTGGTCAAGGCAATCCGCCGCCCACTCGGACAGCTTACACCTACGTCTCAGTTTACATTTTTTCAACAATCATTGCTATACCCATACCACCTCCCATGCACAGAGAAACCATCCCGTATCCGCCGGGGCGGACATTTTCAAATCCATGAAGAAGCTTTACAAGCAGCACCGCTCCCGTGGCCCCCACAGGGTGCCCGAGCGCTATGGCTCCACCGTTTACGTTCAGTTTCTCCTCAGCAATGGGGAAATCGCTCAGTACCGCGAGGGACTGCGCCGCGAAGGCCTCGTTAAGTTCAACCAGATCGATATCGTCGATTCCGAGCCCGGCTTTGTCAAGAGCCATGCGCATTGCGGGAACCGGACCGATTCCCATGATCGCAGGGTCAACGCCGGAAATCGCATAGGATTTAATCGACGCAAGCGGATTCAGACCCAGTTTTTCCGCTTTACTCTCAGAAGTCACGATCAGGGCGGCAGCACCGTCGTTAATGCCCGAGGAGTTTGCCGCGGTTACCGTGCCGTCTTTCTTGAAAACCGGTCTTAACTCCGAGATCCTCTCAAGCGTAACGTCCGGTCTCGGATGCTCGTCAGTGTCAAACTGAACGGAACTGCCCCTTCGCCCGGGAACGGACACCGGAACGATCTGGGAAGTGAATTTCCCGTTCTCTATCGCGGCTTTGGCCTTCATCTGGCTTGAATAAGCAAACTCGTCCTGGCGATCCCTTGATATTTCGTACCTCTCCGCGAGGTTCTCCGCCGTAACGCCCATGTGGTAATCGTTAAACGCGTCCATGAGGCCGTCACACAGAATTCCGTCCACAAGCTCATCGGAAGGGGTTGACATCTTGTACCCCCACCTGGCTCTGCGAAGATAGAAGGGAGCCGTGCTCATGCTCTCCATCCCTCCCGCCACAACGCATTCGCAGTCGCCGGACTTTATGGCCTGGGCGGCATTTACGACAGACTGAAGACCCGAACCGCACACCCTGTTAACGGTAACCGCAGGAGTTTCGACCTTTAATCCGGAATTAACCGATACCTGCCTCGCCGGATTCTGCCCCTGTCCCGCTCCCAGTATGTTGCCCATTATGCAGTCATTTATCTGTTCGGGAGGCAGGGACGCTCTGCTTATAATCTCCTTGACAACTGCCGTCCCGAGATCGACTGCGGAGACATCCTTAAGCGTTCCTCCGAACGTTCCTATCGCGGTTCTAAGGGGCTCTGAAAGCACGACTTTTTCCATGGCTACTCTCCTTTGAACTCAGCCGTCCTCTTCTCAACAAACGCACTCATTCCCTCAACCCTGTCATAGGAATCAAAACACTGAAATCCAGTTTCCATCTCGTACGCAAGTCCTTCGGAAAGTCCCGTCTCGGATCCCTGGTTTATCGCTTTCTTGGCGTAACTGACGGCAAGCGGGCTGTTGCGTGCGATCTGCTGGGCTATTTTCATAACCTCATCCATAAGTTCTTCCTGCTCTACCACCTTATCCACAAGCCCGAGGGCAAGCGCTTCGGGGGCGGTGATCATCTCCCCGGTAAAAACCAGTTTCTTGGTTCTTCCAGGTCCTATAAGCCTGGTTGATCTCTGGGTTCCTCCCCAGCAGGGAAAAAGACCGAGCTTGGTTTCGGGAAAACCCACGCGGGCATTTTCAGAGGCGACTCTTATATCGCATGCAAGCGCAAGTTCGAGCCCTCCTCCCAAGGCATATCCGTTTATCGCGGCTATAACCGGAAAAGATGCCTGCTCCAGATAGTCAAAAGCCCCTCTTCCCAAGGCGCAGTAATCCTTGAATTCATCCGTCGTCATTTGACTCATCTGCCTTACGTCGGCCCCGGCGACAAAAGCTTTTCTTCCGGCTCCTGTCAGAACCAGCACCTTAAGATTCTCAGCGGGCAGCTTTTCGGTCACAAAGTCTTTGAGCTGTCGTATGGTTTCGCCATTGAGGACATTCATAGACCTCTCTTTGTTAATCGTCAACACTCCCACCCCGTCATCAGTGCTTTCAAACAAAAGATCCTTGTACATTTATGCCTCCTTTACTTTCTTCCATACTCAAAAAAACCTTTTCCCGTTTTTCTGCCCAGATTTCCCGCCCTCACCATTTCCTTAAGCAGAGGAGCGGGTCTGAACTTCGGGTCTCCATATTCTGTGTAGAGAACGTCAAGTACGCTCAGGGTAACGTCAAGCCCTATAAGGTCCGCAAGCGCAAGCGGCCCTATGGGGTGATTCGCTCCCAGTTTCATGGCGTTATCGATCTCCGCCGCCGTGGCAACACCTTCGTCAAGGGCAAAAATCGCTTCGTTCATCATCGGCAGCAGAATCCTGTTTACAACGAATCCAGCTCTGTCTTTTGCCATAATCGGATACTTATCAAGGCTCCGCGCGAATTCCATCGTCTGCTCAAGGGTCTCGGGGGACGTTTTGGCGGTATTGATCACCTCAACCAGCTTCATTATCGGTGCAGGATTAAAAAAGTGCATTCCAACAACTTTTTCGGGCCTAGAGGTGTTCATAGCAAGCTCCGTAACCGAGAGGGTCGACGTGTTAGTAGCGATAATGGTGTCTTCTCCGGTGTTCTCCTCGATCTTGGCAAAAACCGCCTTTTTAAGGCCCATATCCTCGCTTGCGGCTTCAATCACGATATCCACACCGTGGAAATCGCCGTAGTCTTCGGTCGGGTGAATCCTTGAGACGATCAGGCTGACCTGCTCCTCGTCGATTTTGCCTCTTCGCGCCAGTCTGCCAAGACTTTTTTCTATTTTTGCGACCGCACCTTCCGCAATATCTTTTTCAATATCCAAAAGAACGACGTTTTTCCCCGCTGAGGCGACAAGCTCGGCTATGCCTGAACCCATAGTGCCAGCCCCCACGATACCTGCAGTGTTTATGTTTGACTCGGACATGCTTTTCTCCCGGCTTACAACTGATTATGAACCCTGAATTATAACACCTTAGAGCGACTCGGAAAGAACCTGTCTGGCGATAACTATCCTCTGTATCTCAGAGGTTCCTTCATATATCTCCGTTATCTTGGCGTCGCGGAAATGCCGTTCCACAGGATAATCGGTCGTATATCCGTTTCCTCCGTGCACCTGAATGCCTTTGGTCGCCACCCACATCGCAGTCTCCGAAGCGTAGAGCTTGGCCATGGAGGAGTGCTTGGCGTATTTTTCCCCGCGATCCTTCATCAAGGCCGCCTTGCAGGTAAGCAGCCTCGAGGCTTCGATCCCAGTCGCCATGTCGGCAAGCATGAACTGTATCCCCTGAAAATCCGAGATCTTCTTGCCGAAAGCCTCCCTCTCCCGGGAATACCGAGTCGAGGAGTCAAGAACCGCCTGGGCTATCCCCACGGCCTGGGCCGCGACCCCTATTCTTCCCGCGTCAAGCGTTTCCATGGCTACCTTAAAACCCTCTCCTTCTTTGCCGAGGACCCGGCTCTCTGGCACCTCACAGTTCTCAAAGACAATCTGCGAGGTGCTTGTTCCCTTTATTCCGAGCTTGCTCTCCGATTTTCCAAGAGAGATTCCGGGAGCGTCAAGATCAATGATAAACGCCGTTATTCCCCCGCTTCGCTTAGTTTTATCGGTTTTCGCGAAGACTACCACGACTTTCGCCTCACGACCGTTTGTGACCCAGCTTTTCGTTCCGTTAAGGATATAAACCCCGTCTTTTTTCACGGCACCCGTCTTTATGCCGGCCGCATCCGAACCCGACTCGGGTTCGCTAAGAGCAAAGCACCCTATGGCCCCCCGGCACATCCGCGGCAGATATTCTTCTTTCTGCTCCTCGGTGCCGAAATCAATAATCGGAGCGCATGCAAGGGAATTATGAGCCATAACTATAGTCCCGGTTGAAGCACACGCCCGTGATATCTCCTCAATGGCGATTACGTATGAGAGGTAATCAAGACCACTTCCTCCGTAGCGCTCTTCAATGAAATGACCCATAAAACCAAGATCGAACAGTTTTTCCACGATCTCCGAGGGGAAAGTGCTGGTTTTGTCAATTTCGGAGGCAGCCGGCTTGATTTCTTTTTCGGCAAACTCCGAGGCAAGATTTTTAATTAAACGCTGCTCTTGCGTAAGAGCCGAAGCGAGCATGGTGTGTAATTCCCTTTTTAGGATTTGGGTATGCAGAAATTTTAATTCACCCCTCTCTAAAAGGCAAAAACGTGTGTTTTTCAATTTGTACAGTTTCAGGGTACCCGGTGCGGTTTGTTACTTGCCAACCCTGTCCAGTAAGCCCCCGGGTGGCGTCTTGGTGAACTGTCCTTCTCACCCTGATAACCGCTTCCCAGAGAAGACGGGACGCCCATTCACGTCGAACTTCATGAGAAGCGGTGGCAGGAGAAGGAAATCGGCCACTAGGGCCAAAGCGATTACAAGCGCTGTGAGCTTGCCCATCGCCGAATTGAGTTCGAAATTGGAAAAACTCACCACGACAAAGCCTGCCACGAGCACAAGCGAGGTCGTAAGCAGTGCCTGACCCACGGTTTGGAAGGCAGCCAGTACCGCGTCAGCAGAGGTGGAACCGAGTTCGCGTCGGGTCCGCTGATACCTGCTGAGAAAATGAACACTGTCGTCGACCACGATACCCAACGTCATGGCTGTTACCATCGAAAGTGATACTCCCACTTGTCCGACTGTCAAACCCCATATGCCGAAGCCCAATGCCCCGGGAATCAGGTTTGGGACCATGCTCGTGATTCCGAGTCGCCATGATCGCAGCGCGAAGATGAGAATGAAGGAAATTCCAACGAGCGCGAGCGTGGTTCCAGCGAGCATGGAAATAATATTTCGGCGGCCGAGATTTGCGAACATCAACGTGGTGCCGGCACTCACCTGACCGGAGATATTCGGCGCGTGGCCTGCGAGCCATTGCCGCGCGCGCTGATCAAGCGCGATCACTTCGTTTGACGAGAGCGTCCGCGTTCTCACTACCATCCGGGTGGCTGACTTGCTGACGTCGATCTGGTTGTTGAGATCAAGGCCATAGGGTAGAGAGATCTCGTAGAGAAGCAGGTACTGCGCAGCAAGCTCCCGGTCTGCGGGCAGCCGGTAATAAGCGGGATCGTCTCCGTTCATGCTCTTGTTTAGCCGTCGGAAGGTATCGGTGATGACGTTTACGTGTATCGTTTCAGGCTGCCCCCTGTACCACTCGGCAAACGCTTCGACGTCGGAGAGATACGCCGGGTCGCTAACCCCACCCGGGGAGCGCGATGGGAGCGAGTACTCCATGGCATACAAACCGGTGAGATTGTTAACGATGAATTCAGAGTCTTTTCGGAATTCGACGCTCTCGTCAAAGTAGTGGAGGAAGACGTCGTTTAGCTCGTTCTTGGAAATCGATGCCACAAGCACTACCACGATCAGCACGGAACCCCAGAGCAACTGGCGGCTTCGGCGTATCACGAACTTGCCGAACATGATTATCAGGGAATTCTCTCGAGGCAGGGATGTGCGTACCCGAACCGGCAGCAGCGAGAGCAGCGCTGGCAGAAAAGTTACGGAGAGTACGAACGCTGCACCTACCCCAAATGCAACGAAGGTACCCAGATGGCGGAAGGGAGGCGAATCGGAGAAGTTCAAGCTCAAAAAACCGAGCGTGGTTGTCAGGCTCGACAGGAAGACCGGCTGAAGGTTCACCCGGACCGACTCGACAATTGCATCCCGCCTAGTTCTGCTGCCGTGATTCTCAGACGTGCCGGACACCGCATCATGCATGTAGTTGACAACGGCGGAATAGATGTGGACGCAGTTGGCAATAGCCACCGTCAGCACGACGACCGGGGAAACCGCCGAAGGTGATGTCATTGGAAGTCCTACCCAGCCTCCGATGCCCACAGCGGTCATTACCGACATCGTCACGACGAGCATTATTGCGAACGTTCCAGAAAATCCCCGCGTCAGCAGCAACAGCATGAACGCCATTGCCAAGAAACTCACCGGGATAAGCGTCCTAAGGTCGTCCAGCGACACATCCATAAAGGCCTGATTAAAAATCACCATTCCAGCCAATCGCACATCAATGCCGGGGAAACGCTCCCGAAACTCATTCGCAAGTTTCCGCGAGTGCTCAGCAACCTCCGCGCCTTCTCGCATCTGGTCCTCGCCCGGCAACTGCAATGTGACGTTTACTCCCGAAACACCGCCGTCGCGTGCCAGCAGGCGCCCCGCGAGAGCCGGTTCCGCCAAGGCGATTTCGCGAATCCGTGACCGCTCTTCGGCATCGCTGAAAGCACTCTCGTCCACAAGTTCACGCACCAATATCTCGTCGCCGTCGGCTTCGGTATGCTGAAAGTT
This sequence comes from uncultured Spirochaetia bacterium, assembly GCA_964429945.1. Classification (GTDB taxonomy): domain Bacteria; phylum Desulfobacterota_D; class UBA1144; order Nemesobacterales; family Nemesobacteraceae; genus Nemesobacter. The sequence goes on from CAYSDX010000023.1 coordinate 6,890, forward strand.
GGTAATGGAATCGACGCGGCTCGCGAATGGGACCTGCCAAGCCTGTTCGGTGAGCCACTCCGTAG
>CAYSDX010000024.1:0-11327 GCA_964429945.1 uncultured Spirochaetia bacterium
TATCTTGCTGCACGGAACGAGGATCCGAAACCCTACAAGTGGAAGGCGGAGGGGGAGGAGATACTTGCGAAGGTCAAGAGGGCTCGGGATGCATTGGCCGCAGTCAGTTGATTATACTTACTTATGAGGCAGTACACTAGGTGTTCAAGATACTCCTGCAACAATTCGTAAACCATCCGCAAATCAGTTCCTTGAAAGAGGGTATTGGTTGCGTTGAATTTGTCAATCAGATTTTCGAGAGTCACATTATATGAGTGGCTTACAAGGCCGAGGAAGCACACTCTCAGGATTTTATTTTCTGGGCGGGCATTATTATCCTGCATCAATCAACTTGAAACCCGCGCGCTATAGAAGTCCAAAATTTAGCTTGAGGAAGGTTCTTACTTCTCAAACCACAGCGATCCATGAGGTATGCAATCAAGAAGCTTGAATACACCGCTGTATATCATAGAACCGTTAAACTTGTGCATATCGGATGAAAATAGTCTTTTCTCACCGCCTATAAGCCAGAGAATATCTAACCCATTTTTGTTAAGCCATTCATTTAGTTTTTGACTATCCATCAATGCGTAGCTTGGACCATATTCTTGAATGCTCGGATCACGGAAAACTGCCCCATTGTCATTTCTCCAAGATCCAAAATCATTGTCAACTATTCTTAAATCTAGGCTTTCCACTAGTTCTTTCGCGGGAAGATAAAATGATAGAGAGGTATCAATTGAGTGGTCTTCATTGCCACTTTCCCACTTATATTCTGATACAGGAACGAAGTATTTAGTCGGTATCAATTTCCTAAAATCATTAGCAGGTTCATGCCACCCCGATATAAATCTATAAACTGGATGCCAGGGGTATTCGCCCAAATACCCTTGGTGCTGTGTGGAGGGGATGCTGACGATAAGAGGGTCTATAAGAATTTCGTTTTTAAGTTTTTCTTCTACAAGACTAATATCTTCTTTACGAACAAAAATAGAGTTTATTCTGAACCAAAAATCTAGTTCAAAAGCACCTTTCTTTCTTTTACTTTTCCATTGTTTTTCTGACCAGAAGCCTCGCAGTACTGTCCACTGGTTCTGCTTATCGGGATCTTTTAACTGCAAAAGTTCTGGAAATCTAGGCATCTGAGTTTCATCCCACAGATACTTTTCTTGATCTGCAAGGTTTTTTATACCGGAATAAGGAAATTCGTACGGTTGCCACCAAGTGCTAACTTCATTGTGATAGGAACGATACTCTCCATTCTTTCTTATCCAGGTCGTCGGGTCGACATCTCTTTTGTAAATCTGCCATGGACCGCAGTAAGCTTTATCTTCAATGTCACTATAATCACGATCTATCCAATGCACATTGTCTGACAAGTGGGCAAGAAACTTATGAAACGCAATCCATTGATATTTTTTTCCGACTCTCTCCATCGCTGTGTTTTCTGATCCACCACCTCTACCATAGGAGCATTGATATTTTTCAAAATCGCCGAACAGGTCTTCCGACCAGCCTAACTCATAAGCGTGTTTGCATACCCACCTTTGCGCCCATTTTCGGCTAAAAACAGCGGGACTGTTGTCATCTAATCCGGAAAGCCACCTGTAATGTTCTTTCACGTTTTCATCTTTGATTTGCGTTCTTATCTCTTGTTCCCAAATTTCTTCTTCTCTTCGTTTTTGGTCTGCTACTTTGTTGTCCAAGAATTCAAGTTTAAAGTTGGATATAGAATGGTGAGTTGGCTCAATCTTTTTCAGATATTCTGCTTTAATCTCCCCGTGCAGATATTTTTCCGCAAACTTCTTCTTTATATCGTACCCCGTTTCCAAGGTGGACTCAGACAGAGGTGTTGATGACCAGTTATGAATGCAACCCATTGTGTAGTTTCCAAAATCGCCAAGAGACCCCATCAAGGAGCTCTTTATTCCTGAATATTTGTCTTTGCCGACCAGATCGTCAATTTCTTTCTCTGTAGGATTTTCCAATGGCCACTCACTTCTGTACGGCGGTCGAAAGAATTCAACATTAATGTTACTGGGAAGCAATTTTTTACGTAGAGCAAATTCCATAACCCCCCGGGCATAATCTCTTAAAAGTATGTGTGGAGTAGGGTTGCCGCATTTGAAAACAAGTTCAAAAACGGTAAGTGCTATGTGAGAAATGATTTTTGGATCCTTGATGTTGCATATTACTCCATATGCAACGGCATATAGACGCTCAACCAAGTATGGATCGTTAACTGAATGAAATTCCCGTAATAAGTCCGGCAGGAGAGAAGGATATCTTGAAAGTATTCTCACGAGAGACTTTGTCGATTTATCCCGCACTTCTCGATTAGACGTTGTAAGAAACCATAGTAGCGTAATAGCGCAAAGCCTTATCCTTTCTTCTTCAATTTGCTCCATATTTCCGAAACATGACCACTGAATAAGGGTTGTTACGATAGATTCTTCTTCGTGTAGCTTTGAACTGTCACCGCAAATTGCCACATGGATTGACCAGAACCGGTCACGTTCAGCAATCCCTCTATCAATTAAGTTTTTGTGTATTAACTCCGCGTTCCATGGATGGCCGGGTTCCGTCGCTAGTTTTAATAGAACATCCAGTGCTTTTTCTTTATTCCTCAGGGCTTTGACCTGCTGATTAAGCAGTTCCAGAGTCCTGTCAGAAAATGAATCTGGAGTTCTCCAAACAACGGAGTTAAAGAATATTTCGGCTTTCTTCCAGTCGTGAATACCTGCACTATTGGGCAGAAGGTCAAGTAATTCCTTGTTGTATTTTTCTGGGATGATTATCGCCAGAGCCTCAAATATTCCCGCATTTCTATAAAATCGGTTTTCTAAAATTATTTTTCCAAGAGACCGATCAGCTGAAAAAAGCTCAGCAATGTTTTGTGAGTCATATTGCTCTAAAATCCGCTGAGCGATAAAGAGGTCGCTGAACCTCTCGTAAGTGAATCTGATAACAGGGTCTCCTCGATTTTGAGATTCATACGAAATATCCTCTGACAAAATATCCCCATTCAGCAACTCATCGAAAATACTATCTCCCCGGTGGGGATTAGGGTCGTACTTGTTGAATAGCAACCTTGCTTTCTCCTTGGGTATACCAATCAGGTGGTCTGGAAATAATTCCGCTGAGAATTCAAGCAAAGCCTTATTTATTATTTTTTCCTCGGGAGTATATCCCTTGTTCCTGGCAATCGTTTTTTCAACACTCTGAACATAGAAATGAAACAGGCTCGTTACACCTCGTAAACCCTTGGGAAAAGAGGTCTGTCCGCTTGCTTTGAGGGCCTGACAGCATGTTTTCAAGAACAAGGGATTAGTAAATTCCGGTGCCAACATAGGAGCACTAGGTTTTGAAATACCCTGCTTTGATAAGTATTTTTCTGCAGCATTATGCTCGTACCCCTGAAAACCAAAATGCTCTATTTGAACAAGGCATTCTTCGTTTATGGTGTCGGGGAGGATATATCTTAGGTAAGTGCTGCGGCAACTAAGCAAAATCGCGATATTGCTAAATTCGGATAGCTGTAATAAAAAGCCCCTTATATAATGGTACCAACCCTCTTTATTTGAGCCATCGTTAATAGCATCAATTATTATGAGAGTCCTTGAACCGGAAGCCTCTCCAGCAGCATCCATCGCTCCGAGAACCTGCCCATCACGATATTGCTTTAGATCGACCGCGTCTTTTATGAGTTCAATCGGGTTGCCACCACTGTATTGAGACCCCAAAAGAAAAATTGTAGGAAGACTGTTTTGTATACGACGGATGGCGATGTCACAGAGCAGGTGAGATTTCCCAATCCCCGCCTCGCCATACAAGAGTGCCGCCTTAATCTCGGCCGCTTTAACCTCTCTAGTTTGCAAGAAATCGGAAAAAACCGCCAGTTCGTTAAAAAACCTGTAGAAAACCCTCCTTTCATTCTGATATTCTTCGTTGTCCAAAATTTCTTCTTTGTCCAAGGTATTGCGATATTCTAATATGTTCGAGAGCAAATCTTGCACATCCTGAATGTTGAACATGAGATCCCGCCGGTCTATCCCGTCCGTTAACATGCCAGATACATCTGAATATCTATCTTTCAGTTCCTTGATTTCCTCGATGTTCAACAAATTCGATTCGTTCTCTGAAAGTGCCCCGAGGAACCTGTCTTTCTCATCATTCAGATCTTCTGTTTTCTCTTCAATCTCCTCCCACCATTGATCATTTAAGCACAGACCATTGAAGCTTTTAGCAATAGGCAAATCAACATGAAACTCAGGTGTATATCTATCTCCTAGACTCTCTTTAGACCTGTCTGCTATCTTTCTAAAGGTTTCAGAGTCAAGCACTGGCTCGTTAAACCAATATAACACTCGACCAGAATACAAAGGTTCGCTGGTTGTCAAAAAAAGTGTAATCTCGTGTTTTCCCCAGTAATCAAATTCTACGCTACGTCCTTGGTCCGTAGCCATCTTTCCCCAACTGCATACATGATCTTTCCAATCGTCTTCAAAAGATACGACTTGTTTTCCGCCCTTCCCTTTTTTCCTGCTGTCTGATTTGTCCAAAGGTAGACAAACAACATATTTAGTTAGATTGGGATGTTTTTCTAAGGCGGTGGTAAAGGAGCGATCTAACTGCCGCCAACGAGAATCATTCATTCCATCTGGAAAATACTTCGCCTGCCAGCATATTTCGGACTCATCAGTTAATATCCAATAGCATTCAACGCCAGCATCTCCTCCCGCGCCTTCCTTCCTTACGAATTTTGATCCATCCTCTGGTTTCTGTAGATGTGCAAGCTGGCAGACCAGTTCTTCAAAACCGGAGTTTTGACTTCCGTTATGCGTTCTGATATTTGAAAAATCAATATTCATTAAAGCCTCTCTTAGAATATCATCTTATCAGCGCAGAATTACAACCTTCACCGGAACCCCGAAAAACCCCGTTTCCCGCATGGTCGGGGTTCTGAAAATTTCGTATATTCGTTCTCCCGTTCTCAAGACGCTAAACCCTTTTCCGTCCAGCAAGAACAATCAAGTAACCCAAACTCTTCTGAAACTTCTCAATTAACAACAGAGTAGTGATAGAATAGATCGACAGACCCGATTTGGAAATTATATTTTTTCCAAAAAGTGGGATTGATTCCATATATCAAGGAGAACTATATGGCTAACGAAGAGCACATAAAATGGCTTCGAAAAGGCATCGACTTCTGGAACGATATGCGCCAGCAACGTCGTTTTGCCCCTGATTTCAGCGGCGTATCCCTCCGTGCTCAGCTTGCCGGATCATCCTGCATGGAAAGGGATGGAGATTCCGTCTTCATCCGTCTTGACAATGCAGATCTGGAGGGCGGGGATTTTCGCAATGCAGACCTGGGATACATTCATCTCAAGGAAGCGAACCTGCGGGGTGCCCGGTTTCGGGAAGCCTTCCTCCAGTATGCAGATTTTACCGGCGCCGAGATTGCGCATGCGAATTTCAGAGATGCCAATCTTCGTTACGCAAAGCTAACCGCCACTTCCGCGCAAAACACTGATTTTACCGGCGCGAGTCTTTTTTCCGCAGACCTGCAGGATGCCTACTTCGCCTACGCCAATCTAACCCGGGCATGCCTAGGCTATGCGAACCTCAGCGGCACGAATTTCCTCTCTGCCGACCTTACCGGTGCGGATATTTTACATACCCAACCTCTGGTCTCTGTCCTGTATCCCGGCACAGACGTCGGCGAATGTCAGGCTTCCGGCTTCCCTGAAGAAGTCACGACCGTAGGGGATGTGGTAAACATCTGCCGGTTCTTTGAAAACTATTACGCGACCAATTCCCAAGAGGGTCGTTTCAGGGACGGCCACATGTTTTATTTCCGGGGAGAGAACGATATCTCGTGGAAGCTCAGTCCCTCCATAATGAGAAACCCGGAGAAAGGAAAAGAGCCTTTCCTGAAGAAGGAAGGGAAAATGCTGCTTGACCTGATGTCACGAAGACCGCAGGATTTTGCCAGCGCGACTTCGGCCCTGTCGCAGTGGGTCATCGCCCAGCAACACGGGCTCAGAACTCGCCTTCTCGACATTACGCGAAATCCACTGGTAGCGCTGTTTCACGCCTGCGAAGATTCTTCGAGTTCGGAAAAATCCAGCCGGGCGGACGGCGCACTGCACGTTTTCGTGGTTCCGGAAAACAGGAATATCGTAAAATCCTTCGACAGCGACGCCGTAAGCGTCGTTGCGAACCTGGCGAAACTTCCACTTTTCGAACAACACGCCCTGATGGGAAAATTCTTGGGCTATGGAGAGGGAGCCAAAAGGGTTTTGCACGGGCGGTCGAACCGATACCTGGATATTATGGACCGCCTTTACCACCACATCAGGCAGGAGAAACCTTACTTCAAGGAAAGGATTGACGTAAGGGACCTGTTCCGGGTGTTCGTCGTGGAGCCTAAGCAGTCGTTTGAGCGGATCAGGGTGCAGTCCGGCGGTTTTCTCGTCTCCGCGTTTCACGAGCGGTTTGAAAAAGAAAGTATTCTGGCCTCAAACGGCAACATACCGGTTTACGATCACTACAAGCTGGTCGTGCCCGCCGGAAGCAAGAAAGACATCCTGAGCGAACTGCGGTTTCTTAACGTGACGCGCGAGGTTCTTTTCCCTGGTCTTGACGAAGCCGCCAAGGCAATTGCGGGAAGCAATACCAAGTGATGGCGGGGATTCGCAAGTACGATTTTCTCAGGCTTCCGAAAGGAATTCTGTAGGAAAACCGTTGTGCTTGCTACCTGAAACTGCGAATGGAAATTCAGGCTGGAGAAAATAAATAGCCCCGACGATTCATCTTGAAGATGAAATCCTAATATTTCATCTCGGGGGAAGGCAAAGTGACTCGTTTAAAACCGAGCTTCCGCTTCCTCGATGCCAAGAAACAGTTTATCGGTTCGTCGTATATCGCAGAAAGTTTCCCGACCGTCTCCCGCAAATTCTCCTTCTTCATTCCTCTAGAATCTATCTTGAACATCAGGTGGTAGAACGATGCCCAGAAAGCCGCCGCATCATCCATATTTATGTTCTTTTGGGGCCCGGTCAGGGAAAGCAACCCGGAGCCCCTGAACAGTTCCTTCGCAAGGGTTCCGTTCGCCATCTTGCATGCTGATACAAACACTCGTCTGCCACGCAGGTGAGGCCTCAGCATCTTGCCTAATTCAGCGTATTTGACATCGTCGAAGGTCGTACAAAATTCGGATCTGTTCGCATGGCAGGAAATGTGCAGATACCGATGCTTTGATTTTCCAAAAATTTTGATCATTTTCTCCAATTCTCGCGAAGTGCGGATATAGAAGTACTTCGTTTTCCTCTTCCCGGCGAAATTAAGCATACTGGATATTATGTGACCTTCCTTGAGATTCTTCTTCTCATCCTCAAGATCAAGCGATTCGATAATGAACAGTTGCGGTTTTGTTTTTATTCCCATGGAGACAGTTCCTAGTTTTGTTGTAATTCAGCTTTCGCTTAATTTTTCAGCTTCTCCAAATCTTTTCTACAATTCTTCAGGCGGTTTTCATAATTCCCCAAGTAATGACCAAACGGGTGAGTTGATCTATTATAATTCCAATTTCCTATATCCCACCCCGCTTCGATAAGTTCTGAAGCGGCGAACACAAACTCCAGAGTGTCCGTCAGGAAATCCTTTACCTTATCGCAGTTTTTTATGATCTCTGATTGATCTCTATGCGTGTAGTGATTGCGGCAAATCACCGCCTTGCCTATTACCCAACCAAGCTCGGGAACCTTATCTCCGATCTTCTCGATTACGTTCTCTGCTCTGTGGCAGATTTTTTCCCTGAGTGTTACGCTTTTTTCAAGGCGGTTGAGTGTACTCAGAATGCTCTCGCACCGTTTTTCGCTCTCGCTGTTCTCCTCCACACGCCTCAGTGCGTCTTTCCAGATTTCTTTGCTCTTTTCAACGGCAGCCTTGATCTCTTGGTCAAGTTCGGGTTTCAGCGGAAAATCCCCTTTGGGCAGGACATCGAACATACCTGCGGCGGAGACCAAGCGGTCTGCGTCATAGACCCGTTTTCCGAAAGAGTAAAAAAATTTGCTTCGTGCGTACAGTCGGCTGTCATGGCGCTCAAGCCAGTTTGCCAAGACTCGAGAGAATTCTTCAGGGTTTCGGACGGGACTTATAAGTTTGTGAGAAATTTGCTTGTTTTCGGGCCGGTCGTATCTGGGGAAAAAACTTCCATAAACCTCAAGCTCCTCGGTTTCTGTATGACCGGTTTTCTTGCGGACAAGAAGCTTTAACAGGTTTTGGGGACGACCCGCCAGCAATTCGAGAAACCTTAAAACCTTGAAGGCTTTCCCAACGGCGTCATTGACGTTGAACGCCCTGGCAAACTCCAAGTTGACGGAGACCGAGTTCTCTACCTTGAAACCCTTGGAACCGCCAAACGTTCCCTTGATCTTGCGGGAGGCGGACACCGTTCCAAGTCTTGTTTCCGCCTCAAAAATCTTGGTTTTGCCTGAGTAGTAAAAAACCTGAGGGTGTTCGGCGATTTCTATATCGGGACCGTAATCACTGTATTGATCGATCCGCTCAATAACCTGGCGCAACTCCGGCGCTTTGTCTATCTCCGTTACCGCGCCGAACAGTCCAGGGTCGTAAAACAGAATGTCCGCATCATCAACAGTAAAGCTGGCCCCTGTTATTTTCTTCTCGTTATGTGAAACATGCTGATCGCCAAAAACGGCGAAGCGGGGGGAAAAACGGTCGTTGTAAGTGAATCTCTTTCCCACCAGATGAAAACCGACACCAGTAGCTATGCAGTGAAGCAAGGACACTTTCTTCGAATTGCTAAGAACCCCCTTTATGGACTCAACATTTTGGTTGCTATCAGGAAAAAATCCCGAGACCTCGTCGCCAGGAAGTTTCGAATTCAATACGTCTAGGGAAAGGGAACTCCCCATGCCAGCAAGCTTAAGTTCTCCATGGAATTTCCTGCCATACGGGAGAGAGAATTTTCCCCTTTTCACTGATTTTTCTAAATTCAAGATTTCTCCTCTTTCGGCGGGGAAAACCCCTCGCTAAAGAGATATTCCTTCAGGTAACAGCAACTAAACAGTTCCCACAGACAATTACAAGCCCTTCAAAAGAGAATCCTCCTCAGGAGGAAATGATGCTTTTTATCCGAGTGTCCGGCATTTCTATCTCCAACCCTTCACCCCGGTGGTCCGGCATATTTATATCCAAACACACAGTTAGACAACCTAGAAATCTCGGTTTCTTTTCAATCGTCTGTAATTCGCATACTCCAGTTTCATAGCAAATAACTTCTCTACTACTTCTTCACAATAACTGAATCGGGCTTTTCAATTGCTGTGTCAGGCTTAGTTTTGCTGAACCAAGCAGTAAACCAATTGTTGGTGGAAAGTGAGCTTAATACGGATCATCTCCTCCATAAGACAGCATATTAACGGGTTCCATAGGCGCTTGTGTCATGTACCGCAGCAATAGCATTATGAAAAGCGACCAAGGTTCCTCAGCCGGATAGGAGCACAATTCGCTACCGGGGCTCGGGAGAAGATCAATAGACCCTGTAGCGGGCACGCCGTTTTCAAGCCCCCCCGAGACGTTGATTAACATATTTCTTCCATCAGTTGCTCTCAAGGCAATTATCGTATCAATTTTCTCATGAACCTGAAGGTTCTCGGACCTCACGATTTCATCGTATTGAGCCTGCAGCGACACTGAATTGATACTCTCAAAAGCAATACAGAAAAAAATGGACCGCCAACGAGGGTTTTCAGACCCAAACAACTTATAGGTCTGGGTTATTAGTTTTCCAGTTGGCTCAAAATAAGCTTCCCTGGACAGGTTCTTGTAGCTTGCGCATTTCTCGAAACTGTCCTTTAGACTGGATCTGTTGAGCTTGGTTTTTATTTCTCCGCAGGCGTATGTTGATTCTACCGGGAACATCTGAGTGCCATCATTGGCAAAGATGCGGGGAGTGTTCAATCTGTCGTACAGTATTATGTCCATCTGTTTTGATAATCCGCCATGAGAGTCAACCACGAACCCGTGCGATACCCCTACTTTTTCGGGAAGCACTTCTTCCAACTGGAACCGGAACTGCTGTTCAATCAGCATCCCCGCTTCGCCCGGGTGCGGTATCGCACTGCGGATTTGATTTATTGCCGCATTGAGTTTCTGCTGAGCCGTGGACAACACGCTGCGGTACGGTGATTTAGTCATCTGTTTACCTCTACTCAAAGGTTCCGGTTCTCCAAGGAGTCCCCGCTTTTTTTGACTTCTTAATTTCCGTAAAACAATTCTTTGTCGCCGCCATGTCCACAGCCGACCATGCAACCTGTCTGTACTGTTCCCCCTGTCGGGGTTTTGGCAATGCGATAATCTGCTTCGGTATCCGAATCCTTTCTTCGGATCTAGAATCCGCTACGGGGCAGTAAAGTTATCTTCCTGGCCATACGGTCAGGGCGAATACGCTCTTTTTTAACAATGTCCGCTTCTTCGCTCGTAAACGTGTCGGCATCCTCTTTTTCACGCGTAAGCTTATTGGGTGCTCTTTCGCAGTAATAACCCTCGCTTTCCAGACGGCATATTTCCAATATAACCCGACCACTTGATTCCGCGCCAATTAAAGAGGGCAGCAATTCTATCTTCTTGGCTATCCGGTCAGGAGAAATACGCTCTTTTTTAACAATGTCCGCTTCTTCGCTCGTAAACGTGTCGGCATCTTCTTTTTCACGCGTAAGCTTATTGGGTGCTCTTTCGCAGTAATAACCCCCGCTTTCCAGACGGCATATTTCCAATATAACCCGACCACTTGATTCCGCGCCAATTGACATGATAGCAGCTTCCTCTCAAAGAAAAAGACTGTAACCAAATCCGAGAAAGATGTATATGACTCGCCCGTTGAACTTGAAGTTCACCGCTCCGCAAACAGTGCTTGTGCTTGAACCGCGGCACCGTCCCGGCTACCCGGCAAGCAGGCAGGAAACGAGATGTCGGGTCAGTAACCCGATCCGAAAAGCTCGACTTCCTCTTTTTCAACAAAAGACGGAAGCTCCTTTATCCGCTTTTTGTTGTTCGCTTCTTTTCCGGTCATGGGAACAGGGTTCTCTTTGGCAAGTCTTTTCCAATTTGCATGGAAGCACAGAAAAAACCCTAATTCCGAGCTGAGGAGAAATTCCCCCCGGTTTCAAAAAGGCAAAAAAAAAGCGGGCAACCTTTGTTAGGAAGCCCGCTTCATTCAAGCTTTGTGAGCTTTGATTTTGTTTTTATTTCATGAACTGATCAATGTAAACCATCAGCCTGCTCTGAAATCCCCAGATTGTATCCTCGGCGGAACC
>CAYSDX010000025.1:0-36238 GCA_964429945.1 uncultured Spirochaetia bacterium
GGCCGTATCGATGAGTTTTGAGCCCGGGTCCGTGATGCAGACGAAATGTTCTCCTGCGGAATCTGTCTTCTCCGCGAGTTCGCCGTAAAAATATTTCATCAGGGACACGGTCTCCACGGTTGAACCTGATTTCGAAGAAACCACAAACAGGGTTTTCAGGAGGTCAAGGTTATTTCGGGTTCTAAGAATGAAATCGGGATCCGTCGTATCCAGAAGAGTCAGGCGCAAAAAGCCGTCTTTAGGAGTGAATATGTTTTTGAACACCTCGGAGGATAGACTTGATCCCCCCATGCCCAGAACCACTACGTCGGTGAACCCTTTTTCCCTTACGGATTCTGAGAAATCGTCAATCTCATCCGTTGCCTGAAGCATCTCTTCGGGCAGATAAGCCCAGCCGAGGCGGTTTGTGATTTCCGAAGGATCATCCGCCCATAGCAGGTAATCATGATTGAAGAATCTTTCGGCAAATCGGTTTCTTTCAAGCTTAAGGAGTTCAGACTCGATTACACTTTGATAATCGCCAACGTACTCGAAGTAGTTTCGCGACTCGAAACCGACTTTGTCTTCAGTGGACACGGCATTAGTTACCAAGCAGTTCGAGGCATTCCTTGAGGATGGTTTCTGCGTTAAAACCGAAGTTGTTCATCACATCTTGATACGGTGCCGACTCTCCAAAGCAATCTATTCCGTAGGCCTTTGCATTAGGGCCCGATCCCGTGAATTTTTCCCATCCGAACGTCGCTCCGGCCTCGACACTGATTCTCACGCGCACAGAAGGTGGCAGAACGCTGTCTCTGTACTCCTGGGACTGCGCTTCAAAAAGGCTCCAGCACGGAAGGCTCACTACTCTGGGGTTTATTCCCGTCTCACGCAGTTTTTCATACACTTCAAGGCAGACGTGGACTTCAGAACCCGTTGATATCAGTATTATGTCGGGTGTGCCTCCTGAGTCCGCTATCACGTAGCCGCCCCCAAGCGCTCCCTCGGTCGCGGCGTAACGATCCCTGTCTATTACCGGAACATTCTGTCTTGTGAGAACGAACGCTGCGGGACGGTCAGAAAGTCCCATCACGTGTTTCCACAGAACCGCAAGCTCGTTCGCGTCGCAGGGTCGGATGACATCGATGTTGGGTGTCACTCTCAGGGCCGCGAGGTGTTCTATGGGCTGATGCGTAGGTCCGTCTTCTCCTACCCCTATGCTGTCATGGGTGAAAATGTAAATGACGGGCAGTTTCATCAGGGCCGCCAGCCTTATCGAAGGCTTCATGTAATCGGCAAAGACGAAGTAGGTCGAGGCGTAGGCTCTGAGTCCGCTAAGACACATGCCGCTTGCTATTGCCGCCATCGAATGTTCCCTGACTCCGAAATGAAAGTTTCTCCCCTCGCGGTCCTCGGCGGAAAAACTGGTCGTACACTTAAGATAGGTTTTCGTCGAGGAACCCACGTCCGCGGCGCCGCCCATGAACCAAGACACCTTTTTCCCGATGGCGTTAATTACGCTTGAGTTCGCAGAGCGCGTAGCGACCGGGTCCGACGGATAGGGAAAAGACGGGATATCGCTGTCCCATCCCTCGGGCAGTTTTCTTTTCTCAAGCATCTCGAACTCGTGAGCGAGCTCGGGATATTCGTTTGAGTACTTTCTGAATCTCTCCGCCCAAAGCGCTTCGGTTTCCTTTCCCTTGGCAACCGCTTTCTCCCTGTAGGAGAGGATTTCGGGGGGAACGTGAAAATCCCCCGGAGCGTCCCATCCGTAAAACTTTTTCGTAAGCCTGACTTCCTCGTCTCCGAGCGGCGCTCCGTGGGCCTCGCACGTGTTCTGCTTGTTCGGGCTTCCATAGGCTATCTGGCTTTTCAGTATGACAATTGAGGGCCTCTCGGTTTCGGACCGCGCGCGCACAAGGGCTCCTTCTATTCCCTCAAGATCGTTCGCGTCCTCGACTTTTTCCACATGCCAGTTGTAGGAGCCAAAGCGCATTTCCGTATCCTCTGAATACGCAAGCGAGGTGCTACCCTCGATAGTTATGCTGTTGCTGTCGTATATCCAGATCAGGTTTCCGAGCCCCAGATGTCCCGCTATGGAGGCGGCTTCTGAGGAGATTCCCTCCATCATGTCCCCGTCGCTGCAGATTGAATACACATGATGGTTTACGATATCGTGTCCGGGGCGATTGAAGTGCTCCGAGAGCCATTTACCGGCTATGGCCATTCCGACCGAATTCGATACTCCCTGGCCCAGAGGCCCGGTCGTGGTCTCGACTCCGGCGGTGATTCCAAGCTCCGGGTGACCGGGGCAGAGGCTGTGAAGACTTCTGAATTTTTTTATGTCGTCAATTGAGATGTCGTATCCGTTTATGTAAAGAGTGGCGTAGAGCAGCATGGAAGCGTGACCGGCGGAGAGAATGAATCGATCCCGGTTGAGCCAGTCCGGATTTTCGGGGTTATGCCGCAAAAACTTGTCGAAAAGCACAAAAGCTGTGGGAGCGAGGGCCATCGGGGTTCCCGGGTGGCCGGACTTCGCTTTTTGGACCGCGTCCATGGCGAGTGTTCTTATGCAGTTGATTACAAGGCTTTCCAATTCTTCATCCTCGGGGAGAAATCCGCGCGGGAACATTGAAAATCCGCCGCAGTGCGCGTCTGATTCATGTAAAAAGACGACCGAGGTTTCGCTTGCGCGGGCCGCTTTTAAATTTACTTATCATAAACAATAGGAATAATATATTCAACATATACCCCAAGGTGGTTTTCGGCGGTCTCCACACGGCGTGAAAACCGCTACTTTCCCGGCGAAATGAAAAAGGCGGCTTTGGTTACAGGCGGGGCGGTGAGAATAGGAAAGGAAATCTCTCTTGACCTCGCGCGAAAGGGCTACGATATTGCCCTTCATTACAATTCCTCTGAAAAAGAAGCCCTTGCTACAAGGCAGCTGATTCTTGAGAGCGGTGTGGGCTGCGAGCTTTTCAGATGCGATCTCTCATCTCCTCATGACGCGAGAGAGCTTGTTCCGAAAGTCATGAAAAGCTTTGAGGGGCTCTGCGTTCTGGTTAACAATGCCTCGATTTTCGAGAACATCGGGTTCCATGACGTGACCCCGGAGTTTCTTGAAACGGATATGGCCGTAAACTTCAAGGCCCCTTTTTTCCTCTCACAATCTTTTTCGGCCGGGACAAGCGGAGGGCTTATCGTTAACTTCCTTGACACGAGGGTTAAGAAAACCCCCGTAGAGCATTTCTGCTACAACCTGAGCAAAAAGAACCTTTATCACTTAACGAAGATGCTCGCGAGAGAACTCGCTCCCAATTTCCGTGTAAACGCCATTTGTCCGGGAGCCATTCTCGCGCCTCCGGGGCAGGGGGAAGACTATCTTCACAAGATGGCTCGTGGTGCTCCGATGAAGCGGCCGGGTTCTATTGAGGATATAATTAACGCGTTTAACTATCTTCTGGAAAATGATTACGTCACCGGAGAGTGTCTCTTCGTTGACGGGGGCAAGAGCCTTACCTATTGAGATGATAATAAAAATCGAAAACCTTAGGCTTCGCACAATAATAGGGATTTATGACTGGGAAAAGGAAACCCTCCAGGATCTGGTTATAAACGTCACTATCGATTTTGACGGGGAAAAAGCCGCGGCGAGCGACGACATAGAAGATACTATTGACTACAAGGCCATGAACAAAAAGATCATAAGCTTCGTAGAGACAAACAGTTTTAATCTGCTTGAGAGAGTCGCCGCCGGCATATGCGATATAGTTTTTGAGGATCCCGCGGTCAGGTGGGCTTCTGTAAAGGTGGAAAAACCCGGAGCGCTCCGTTTTGCCGACTCCGTCTCGGTGACCGAAGCAAGAGAGAGATAGACGGGGTATCAGGGTGTGAATACGGTCATTATCGGAGTCGGTTCAAACATAGATGCCGAGAACAACGTGAGCGTAGCCAAAGGAATGCTCCGCGAAAAACTCAATGTTCTCGGAGAATCAGAATTCATAAGAACCAAGCCCGTAGGACTCCGGGAGCAGCGGGATTTCCTAAACGGTTCCCTGCTGGTAAAAACCCGCCTCGGTCGCAAACGTCTAAAAGCCCTGCTCAAGGGGGTGGAGGTTGCCCTTGGAAGGGATGGCGGAGAGGACCGCTACGGCCCGAGAAAAATGGATCTTGACATACTTGTCTGGAACGGAGAGATTGTCGATTCTGATGTTTACGAGCGGGAATTTCTTCGCCGTTCCGTGATTGAACTTTGTCCTGAACTTCAAAAAACACTGGAGGGGGGACAGGGTTCTGCCTGAAAAAACCGAAATCCTAGAAGGCATCGCGCTTAGAAAGCTTCTCTCAAAAGACGATGTAAAAAACGCCGTCTGGAGACTTGCCAAGCAAATTTCGGGAGACTACGAGGGGAAAACTCCGGTTGCTGTCTGTGTTCTTAAGGGAGCGCGTCCCTTTTTTGAAGATCTTCTGGCGCAGGTGACCGTTACGGTCGAAAGACAGTTTCTCAGGGTTTCAAGTTACAGAGAGGCGACGCGGCCGGGGCGTCTCGAGCTCGTAAGAGACATTGAATGCGAGGTGAATGGCAGGGACGTTATAATAATCGAAGATATAATTGACACTTCAGAAACGGCGAAGTTTATCCTCCGGTACATGGAATCTAAAAACCCGGTTTCGCTTCGGATTTGCGCGCTTGTGGACAAAAGGGGAAAAGACGCAGGGGGTCCAGAACCTGATTATGTGGGTTTTAGGGTGGACGAAGGATTTCTCGTGGGCTATGGAATGGATTACATGGAAAGGGGAAGGGCACTTGAGGATATATACCTGCTTCAGGAGTAAGTTTATTTTTGCTCCCGACAAAGGGTGACGGAGACGGATATGGCGAAAGCAGAAGACGTAAGGTGGGATCTCGGAGACTTTTACGAAGGAATTTCTGATCCCCGCGTGGAGAAGGATTTCGAGAGACTATCGGCGCGTGCCGACAGGTTTGAGGAAAAGTACAGGGGCAAGATAAAGTCTTCTTCGCTTACTGCGGGGAAACTCGCGGGGGCGGTAAGGGAACTTGAGCGCTTATCGGAAGGAATCGGAAAGATACTTTCCTTTGCCTACCTTCTTTTCGCTGCCGACACTCGGAATCCCGAAATCGGTGCCTTTCGCTCGTCAATGCAGCAGAAGGCGACTGAAGTTCAGAGAAAGCTTATCTTCTTTTACGTAGAGTGGGTTTCGGTTCCGAAGAAAAGGGCGAAGAAACTCCTGAATAACCCGAAACTTTCTGGGTACAGGCATTTCCTTGAGCAGGAAAGACAGTACAGAGACCATACCCTCTCGGAACCCGAGGAGAAAATACTTCAGGAAAAATCAAACACTGGACAGAAGGCGTTTTCAAGGCTTTTTGACGAGGTGGTGAACAATATCCAGTTTCGGGTGAGACTCTCGGGCAAAATCGAAAGGCTGAACCAGTCCCGGACTCTTTCTCTTCTCTACGATCCGGACAGAAAGAAAAGAAAGGCGGCCTGGTCCGGTCTCACAAGTGGGCTTAAGGAAAACTCCCACGTGCTTACTTATATATTCAACACGCTTGTAAACGACCACTCGATAAACGACAGGCTCAGGAGCTACGAAGATCCCATGTCGGCGCGGCACCTCAGCAACGAGATATCCCACGGGGCTGTGAACACGCTTCTTGAATCGTGCGAGCAGAATTTCGAATTCGTAAGGCGCTATTATAGCCTTAAAAGGGAACTTCTCGGATATCGCAGGTTCTACGACTACGATCGCTACGCTCCACTGGGCTCGGAGAGGGAACAGGTGCCGTGGGAAAAGGCAAAGGAGATCGTACTTTCTTCGTTCGGAGAGTTTTCTTCCAAGATGAAAACGACCGCGTCTTTGTTTTTCGAGAAAAGCTGGATAGATGCCGAACTTCGGGACGGAAAAAGAGGAGGTGCCTTCAGTCACGGAACTGTTCCCAGCGTACATCCCTATGTCTTTACGAACTACACCGGAAAACCCAGAGACGTGATGGTTCTGGCCCATGAGCTCGGTCACGGCGTGCACCAGTATCTTTCGAGGCGCCAAGGTTATTTCCAGGCCCACACACCTCTTACCACTGCTGAGACCGCAAGCGTTTTTGCAGAGATGCTCGTGTTTCACCGCCTGAAGGAGGAAGAAACGCGAAGCGAAGGCAGACTGGTTCTGGTAGCGGAAAAACTCGAGGATATAATGGCCACGGTTTTCAGACAGGCGGTGCTTACAAGATTCGAGCAGAGCCTGCACCGTGAAAGAAGAGATCAGGGGGAGCTTACGACCGCAAGAATAAGCGAACTTTGGATCGAGGCTAACCGAGAGATGTTCGGAGATTCTGTTACCCTGACCGAAAACTACTCTTACTGGTGGCTCTACATCCCCCATTTCATACACTCCCCATTTTACTGCTACGCGTACTCCTTCGGGGAACTGCTTACCCTCGCTCTCTACGGAATGTTTCTGGAACGGGGAAGATCTTTCGTTCCCGATTACATGCGGCTTCTCCGCTCTGGGGGAAGCGCTTCACCGGCACAGCTTCTCTCGGGGGTAGGAGTGGATATAAACGACCGTGACTTCTGGCAGTCCGGACTTAACGTAATAGGCGCGATGGTGGACGAGGTTGAGGAGCTCTCGGGACTTGGATGAGAGTTTTTACTGCGAGCGGGAGAAGCTTTTTTCGTACTCGCTTACGATCTTGCTTACAACCGAGTAGTGAACGGAGACTGCGTCTGCGACCTCCCTTAGCGTGTAGTCCCCGGTCAGATAGGTTTTTGCTATGGCCTCGTCCCTTGAGTGCCCGCTTTGCTCAAGACCGTTTAAGATGCTTGATACGGGTTTTGTGACCTGGTACCTAGGAATATCTTTTGAGAGGGGTCCCTTCTTAGTTTTCTTCTGCACAAGCTCTATGAATTCGTCATCGCCGAGATATATCTGCTTTCGGGTCTCCGAGATCAGGTCGCGAGAACGGTTCTCCTCCAAAAATTCATCAAAGCTGTCTGTGTCCGAGGAGAAGCCTTCAGAGAACCATTCGAGGTCGATATGTTCAGGCGCTTCATCCTTTCCGTAGAGATACCTGCAGCTGCTCCATTTGAACTGGTTCGGATGTTTTACGAAACCGGCTCGAAGCGGCAGGAGAAAAATGTGGGCCATAAGCGGCAGAAGATATTTCTCCTTTTCAACGACTATGGATTTATACCTTCCCCGGAAAACATGGCCGTCTGTGTCGTGCAGCCTGTTTGAGCGCTGGGTGTAAACTCCGTTTAGCTGCCTTACGGCCTTTGAGAGGTTAGGCTTCGGGGTTTCAATGACGAGATGGTATCCGTCGGACATAAGGCAGTAGCCGAAGCAGCGGCACCCGAACCTTCCGCATACCCCCTCGAGAATTTCTATCCACGCGTTGCCGTCGGCCGAGTTCTGAAAGACGCTCTGCCCTCTGTTTCCTACGGAGGAGACGTAATAGACCGCCCCCGCGTATTCCGGTCTTAAGGGTCTTGCCATACGGTAAATTATAACAAAGACGGAAAACTATTTCAAGACCTGACCCTTAATTGAATTATTCCCTCAAGGCGCAAGCGCCTTCATGGCAAAAACCGTCTGCTCCTTCGAGGCGTTGTAGGGAAACATTAAAATAGGAAGATCGGAGTTCTCCGCAAATGCCCCGAGGCTCTCTCTTCCCTCCTCCGGGGATCCGCTCACGGAGACAAGGTCAATCAGTTCGTCGCTTATGCTTTTTATTGCTTCCGCTCTGTTATCGCGCCAGAGTTTTTTTGCCCTGTCCGCTTCCTTTCCGAATCCGTAGCTGCTCACAAGCTTGTGGTAGTAATCTCCCATGGAGCATACGTAGAGAGCCACGAACTCCCTTACGATTTCCCTTGATTCGCTTCGGTCATCGGAAACCATTGCCGGTAAAAACGGAGCTACCGTTATTTCTCTTTCGCCGGAAGCGAGTACTTTTTTCCTCTCGTTTATGAGACTCACGGGGCAGAGGTAGGGAATCCAGCCGTCTGCGACACGGGAGGTAAGCTCAATGTTCTTCGGTCCCATGGACGCTATGTATATAGGAATCTCGCTTCGAAGCGGCTCGAAAAGAAGCCTGAAGTTTCTGAGCCTGAAGATCTCCCCGTCGTAGTTAACCCTTTTTCCTGCGATTATCGTTCTTATTATCTCGACGCATTCAAGCGTCCGTCTCAGGGGCCGTTCGAATTTTGTGCCGTGCCAGCATTCATTCAGGTAAACGCTGCTTATCCCCAGACCGAGAATCAGTCTTCCTCCGCAATACTCATCCATAGTTGCGGCGCTCTGGGCAATAAGCGCTGGACTTCTGCTGTAAACTGAGATGATTCCCGTGGCCAATTTGATTTTCTCCGTGACCGAAGCCATATGGGATATAAGAGAGAACGCGTCACGCCCCCACATCTCGGGAACCCAGATCGAGTGGTATCCTAGGTCCTCGGCCAGTTTCGAAAAATAGGTAAGATCATCTTTTTTTACGTCCCCCCAGTAGGGCACGACGATTCCTGTCGAAGACAACTGCTTCCTCCTTCCGCGTGGGTTTGCTCGGGTTCATTTTACTTGAGTTTTAAGACTGTGAGAAGGCACGGACTCTGTCTTGAACCTTGGATTTCCGCCCTTTTCGAGCCGTCTTTAACGTTCATATGATTGTTGGTTAAACTTCTACGGAAACATCTACCGACCTGTCTTCGAAGAAAGACAAGGGAGTTAACACAATGCGCAAGTTGCCCCCAAGAATGCAGACCAGGCTTTACAAGGAGCACCTTTTTCCCGAGGAGACGAGGGAGATTAGACAAAAGGTGAGGACTTTTGCGGAAAAAGAGGTTTTTCCACTGGCCCGGAATATAGGAGAGAAAAAAGAGAGAAACAGGAACTTTCCCCGCAGGCTTTTCAGGAAAATGGCGGTCGAAGGGCTTTTCCGGATTCCGTTTTCAAAAGAAGACGGGGGGCTTGGCCTTTCCTACCCCGCATGCGGAGCCGCAGTCATGGCCGAGGAACTTGCCTACATAAGCGCCAGCGTGGCGGGAACGGTAAACGCCCACTTTCTGCTCTCGGGAAAGACCCTAGCCATGGGCTCCCCCCACATAAAGGAAAAATATCTCGCTCCGGCCCTGGATGGAACCTTCGTGGCGTCGTTTGCGATGACGGAACCCCAGTCGGGTTCTGACGTAAGGGCCGAGTCTCTTGTCACGAAAGCCAGGAAGAAGGGCAAAAAATACGTTATAAATGGCCGCAAGCGCTACATAACAAACGCCGGGGTGGCGGATTTCGTGACCCTGCTCGCAAGCTTGGGGGGAGAGAAATCCATAATGATAGTGGTCGATCTTGATTCGCCGGGTTGTTCCGTGAGCGCTCCGGATAAAAAACTCGGAAACAGGGGGGAGCTTACCTACGACATATATCTTGAGGATGTGGAGGTGCCCCGGGAAAACCTCATAGGGAAGGAAGGAGAGGGCCTCCGGGTGGCGGTTAATTCTCTTCTTTACGGAAGGACCGGGATCGGGGCAAGCGGAGTGGGGATGGCTCAGTCGGCGTTTGATGAGTGCATAGAGTTCATGAACCAGAGGGAGGCTTTCGGAAAGAAGATAGCGGATTTTCAATACTGGCAGTTTCTGCTGGCGCAAAGGGCGGTGGAGATAGAAAACGCGAGAAACCTGTATCTGAAAGCCGCGCTCTGCCTTGACAAAGGAGATCCTTTCCCGACTTTCGAGACATCCGCCGCCAAGTACTACGGTTCGGAAATAAGCGTTACCATGGCCCGCGACGCGGTTCAGATATTCGGAGGCCTCGGGCTCATGGTGGAACTCGCCCACGACTCCTCCACCTACAAGGTTGAAGAGATTTACAGGGATTCTAAGGTCGGGGAGATATACGAGGGTACAAACGAGATACACAAGATGATAATAGCGAGATCTATTTTCGGAAGGAGGTAGTTCTGTCTTGAGGCTGATAAATACTGATAACCACAACAAAAGTGTCTTGAAAAATTCCAAGAACCGCCTGTGGCGGAATATTCTTGTTAACGCAAAAGAGGTTTCTTCTCAGAATAAGAAGAGAGTCAGGGCCGAGATGCGGCTTGTCTTCGGAGTTCATGGCACCCCGTTTGGAAAATGTCTTGTAGGAATTTGCGAAGAAGGTATATGCCATATGAGTTTTTTCCGCTCCGACCCGGATACCCACATGGAAAAGTTCAAGAAGACATGGCAGAATCCGAAGAACCGGAGGGATGACGGGAAGACGGCCGAGGTATTGCGGGAAATCCTTTTCTCTCCGGAAAGACGGCCGCCTACGATACTGCTTCTTGGGACGCAGTTTCAGCTCAGGGTCTGGGAAAAACTGCTGGAAGTCGGGGAAGGGGAGACTCTGTCATATTCGGATCTCGCGAAATCAATCGGGAAGCCGGCAGCCGTAAGGGCCGTTTCAAACGCCGTGGCGGGAAACCCGGTTGCTTACCTGGTGCCGTGCCACCGCGTCATAGGCAAAGCGGGGGACCTTCACGGTTACCGTTGGGGTCTGGACATAAAAAAGGCGATTCTTGAATACGAGGGTGTTAGCACGGTCTAGGGGCGACGGATTTGATTTGAGTTTTCGGAATTAGCGAACGGGCTCTTCTTTTGTCATGCAGTGAATCGCCCCGAATCCCCACGCAAGATCAACGCAGTCTATTCCCACGACACGCTTCGCGGGAAAGAGTTCCGACAGTATGCCGAGCGCCTCACGGTCCTTCGGGTCGTTATAGGTAGGAACTAGAACTTTTTCGTTTGAGATATAAAAATTGGCATAAGTCGCCGGAAGTCTCTCGTCGTCAAAAAAAAGCGGGGAAGGCATCGGAAGAGGCACGGCCTCGATTTTCCCCCCGTCCTCGAGTCTAAGGTCTTGGAGTATCTCGAGGTTTTCGCTGAGCGCTGAGCAGTTCGGATCTTCGGAGCTATCCTCCAGGGATAAAACAATGGTCGAGGGATCGATAAACCGGCATATATCGTCAACATGACCGTTTGTGTCATCTCCCTCAATTCCTCCCCTCAGCCAAAGAACATTCGTTGCACCTAGGTACTCGGAAAATACCTCCTCGTAGTCTTTTTTCTCGAAGGAAGGGTTTCTCACCTGTTTCCCCACGCTTAAAAGGCACTGCTCTGTCGTGATGAGAGAACCTTTTCCGTTTACATCAATGCTTCCGCCCTCAAGAACGATCTTCCTTCCAAGGTGTTTTGGGCTTAGCAGGTCAATACCAAGGTTTTCGGCAATGAATCCCGGGACTAAGTTGTCGTTTTCCCAGTCGTGGTATTTTGCCCATCCGTTAAACCCGAAATCTAGAACGCTTAGATTCGCAGAATCTTCCCTTACGAAAAAAGGTCCCGAGTCCCGTATCCAGGACCTGTCAGTTGCACATTCGTAAAACTCTATGTTGGCAAGATCAACTGACTCTTTTCTAAGAAAACTCTCAACGCGCTTCCGAGTTCCCCCGGGATTTACGATTATTCTTACCTTCTCCGATTCTAAGAGGTGGTTTACGATATCGAGGTAAACAAACTTTATTTTTTGGAATTTTCCCGGCCAGTCACTTACGTTCTGCGGCCACACAAGCCACGTTGCGCCATGAGACTCCCATTCAGCCGGAAGTCTATAGCGAACCGTGCGCGAGTCACTCAATTTCAGGTCCCGGAATCATTGTCGATAAACCTTTGCCGAAGCTCGGAGTAGGCATCAATTCTTCGGTCTCGAAGAAAGGGCCAGTTCCTTCTGGTTTCCTCAAGATTCCGAAGATCAATATCGGCCAGAATGATCTCTTCTTTTTCGTCCGAAGCCTCGCAAATCACTGTCCCTTGGGGGTCGCATACAAAGGAACTTCCCCAGAAACCTATTCCCTCGCCGTTTTCTCCCTGCTCCTCGAAACCTACTCTATTTACAGCCGCGACATAGATTCCGTTTGAGATCGCATGGGCACGCTGAACGGTCTTCCAAGCTTCAAGCTGGGTATTTTTCGAGTGCTCGTCCTCGTCCGTGCGCCACCCTATGGCGGTCGGATAGAAAATAATGTCCGCCCCCTTGAGCGAGGCTATGCGCGCCGCTTCCGGATACCACTGATCCCAACAGATAAGCGTTCCTATTTTCGCAAAGCCGGTTTCAAAACAGGAAAACCCCATGTCTCCCGGAGTAAAGTAGAATTTCTCGAAATAGCCTGGGTCATCTGGTATATGCATCTTTCTGTAAATCCCGGAAATCTCTCCCGCGGGAGTGATCAGGACAAGGGAGTTGTGATATACGCCTGAGGCCCTTTTCTCAAAAAGCGGGCATACGATGAAAACCCCCTTTTTTTTCGCCTCCCTGCAGAATCTGTCCGTAACCGGACCAGGGATGGACTCGGCGAGGTCAAAACAGCTTGTATCTTCCGACTGACAGAAATACCTCGTAAGAAAAAGTTCCGGAAGACAGACTATATTCGCTCCGAGGGCAGAAGCTTTCTCTACGTTTAATATGGCTTTTTTTAGGTTTTCTTCTCTGTCTTTATGTGCCCGTGTCTGAACAAGGGCGACTTTAAAAGCGCTCATGCGAATACGATAACCCCCAGAGGTGGATAATAAAAGAAGATTAAGCAGCTTCTACGTGCGACTTTCCCGTTTATTTTGTAAAAGCCGATTTTCTAATTATGTTATGAGGGAAATAGGGTCAGGAGGACGATGTGAAGGATATCTACACCGGTGGCTGCCTCTGCGGCGGCGTCAGATACAAGGCTACCGGTCCCCTGCGTTCGGTGATCGCCTGCCACTGCACGCAGTGCCGCAAGACATCCGGTCACCATACGGCCATGACCTCGGTACCCCGTGCCAACCTCGTTTTCGAGTCTGACGAGACCCTGGTCTGGTTCAAGTCTTCCGATTTAGCTAGGCGCGGGTTCTGCGGACACTGCGGCGGTAACCTGTTCTGGGAACCAACGGGCGAGGATCGCGTCTCGATTGCTGCCGGCACCCTCGACGGCGCGACCGGGCTCACAATCGAGCGTCATATCTACACCGAGGACGCCGGCGATTACTACGACCTTCCGGAACTCTAACCGAGCGATTATACTGATTCGGGTAGCTGGACAACATGTACGAATACGATCTTCTCTCTCTGATCCTGCTTTTCTTCACAGGTGTTCTGGCAGGAGTAATAAACGTGATGGCGGGCGGCGGAAGCAGCATCGTTCTTCCGGTGCTTATATTCCTTGGAATCGATCCCACTGTCGCAAACGGAACAAACAGGGTGGCGATCTTGTTTCAGAATTTCTTCGCGACTCTTTCCTTCAAAAAAGAGGGCATTGCTGATGTGAAAACCGGCATCAAGCTCGCGGCTTTTACTCTCCCGGGCGTTCTGGTGGGAGCGTTCGCCGCGGTGCGGGTTGGGGATGAGCTCTTCGAGAAGATCTTGGCCGTGGTGCTTATTTTCGTCTGCGCCTCCTTTTTCCTCAATGTGGATTCTTTCAGAAACCTGCTCGGCGGGCGTAACGGATCGGGGCGGGGGTGGATTCTTTACCCGGCGCTTGTGCTGATAGGGTTCTACGGCGGCTTTATCCAGGTCGGCGTGGGGCTTTTCATAATGGCGGCTCTTTACCATCTTATGGGAGCATCCCTTGCCAGGGTGAATGCGCACAAGGTAATCGTGGTGCTTCTTTACACGATTCCCGTGATCATCATATTTTTCCTAAGCGGGAACATAAGCTGGTTCATAGGAATCTGCCTTGCCGCGGGAAACTCGATCGGCGGATGGTTCGGCGCCACGTTTTCCGTAAGGGGTGGTGAAAAATACATAAGGGTGGCGCTTGTCGTTGCCGTTGGGTTTATGGCCTTTAAGCTTCTCGGAGTGTTTTAGGCTCTTGTCGAGCGTCATGCACCGGCGCTTGGGAGGGGATCCGGATCTGTGGCGGCCCTTCTTAGAAATTCGTAGAGCGTATAGTAGATGTTTCGGTTCTCAAGCAGCTTCTCGTGAGTTCCTTGCTCCACCACTTCTCCTTTGTGGATGACTATTACGTTGTCCACGCTTTTGAGGGTTGAGAGCTTGTGGGTTATCACGAGCCTTGTCTGCGTGCCCGCCTTTTCCCTTATCATCCCCTGTATCCTTTCCTCCGTTTCCGCGTCCAGGTGCGAGGTGGCCTCGTCCATTATCAGAAGCTTTGAATTTTTTCTGACTGCTTTCTCAATCGAGCGGGCCTGGGTTTGCCCGGAGGATAGTTTTTCAGTCTCAGCTGCCGGGACGCCCTGCTCGTCTCTTTCGTCTGAGACGTCCTTTTCGAACAGGAACAGGTCTTGGAAAATGGCGGTTACGTTAGAGCGCAGGTACTCGTTTGACAGCTCTTCTATGCTCACGCCGTTAAAGAGAATCTCTCCCCTTTGGGGCTTGTAGAATTTCAGGACGAGGTTCACGATGGTAGTTTTTCCCGCCCCGGTGATTCCCACCAAGGCGGCGCTTTCCCCCGGCCCTATTACGAAGGACGCGTCCTTAAGCACCCATTCGCGCTCGTTATACGAGAACCATACCCCTCGGAACTCAAGCGAGCCCTCGGTTACTGAGGGCGCCAGAGATCCGCTTAGCTCCGGTTTTTCCGCCAGGGTGTCGTATAGATTTTCCGAGGCGGCCACGGCAGACTGAAAGACGTTGAATTTCTCCGAGAGCTCCTGGATGGGCTTGAATATCATCCTTACGTAATAAAGAAACGCGAGCAGGGCTCCGAGGGAGAGGTCAAGGTTCATGACCCCGATTGCCCCGTACCAAAGAATTATCCCCGTTGCGGCTATGCCCACGTACTCTATGGAAGGGCGGAAAATCACGTAGACCCAGAGCTGCTGTATGTTGGCCCTGTAGTTCTCCCTGTTTACCTCCCAGAATTTCTCGAAGTTCCTCTCCTCCTTTCCGTAAAGCTTAAGGAGCACTATTCCCCTCATGCTTTCAGCGACGAAGGCGTTCAGCTTGGCTATGGTCCTTCGGATCTCCCTGTACACCAGCCGAAGCTTCATCCGGAAAATGGAGACTGTGAAAGCCAGAAACGCGGTAAGCCCGACGATTATGAGCGTGAGCCCGACGTTCATCCTGAACATGATTACAAGGGTGCCGATTATGATTATGATGTCCTTTATGAAATGTATGAGAACGGAGGTGTACATCTCGTTTATGGCGTTTACGTCGTTTGTGACGCGGGTAGTTATCCTGCCCACGGGATTTCGGTCGAAATACTGCTGGGGAAGGGAGAGTATGTGGGAGAGGGTGTGACTCCGCATGTCGTGCATTATTTTTTGGCCCGAGTAGTGAAGAATGTAGGTAAAAGCCGAGGTGAAGATGAAAATTCCGATTACGGATAAAACCACGTAGAGGGCTAGGGTGCCGAGCCTTTTTGTCTGTTTTGAGCGGAGAAGCGACACTTCCTCTTTGGGAAGATTTTCAAGGTCCGGGTGAGCCAGAAATGCGACCCCTCCGGTTTTCTCAAACAGGGAGGCGTTTCGGGCTATTATCCCCAGAACCTCCTGTTTTTCATCTCCCTCGAATTCCCCGGAGTCGACCACGATGTATTTTGCCTCGGAGAACTCAACGCCCGAGAGCTCGATTCTGTCTTTCTCCGAGGAGGAGAGTTTTGAGAAATCGACCAGAAATCTTCCGTCCGAAAGGGCAAGAGTGGATTCCTCCCCGAGTCTTGAGAGCGCCCGCTCCGTTTCTTCCCCTCCCTCCGCCCTGCTCCAGGTAGGATAGATATAGTCGTCGACTGCGACTTTGATGAGATAGGGAACCGTGATTTCAAGCGCTGCGGTAGCGATCATCAGGAGAAGCGACAGGGCGAAGTAAGTGCGGTATTTTCCCAAAAAACCCAGAATCCACCTCAGGATCTTAAGATCGTAGGTCGATTTTCTCTTTTTCTCCAAGTCGCTCATTTACACATCCTAGACAGACTGCAGTTTTTCAAGCGCGTAGTAAACTCCGCGCCGCTCCACCAGTTCCCCCCGCTCCCCGCTTTCGATTATCTGTCCGTCTTTCATGACCGCGATTCGCGAGAGCCCCACTACAGAGGATATTCTGTTTGAGATTATCACCACCGTCCGCCCGCGCATTGCCTCTATCACGTTTGTTATCACGGTGTTTTCTGTCTGCGGATCAAGGGACGAGAGCACGTCATCAAGTATCAGGACCTCTGGCTTGAGCACAAGAGCCCTCGCTATAGCCAGGCGTTGTCTCTGTCCTCCCGAGAGGCTGAGTCCCCGCTCTCCCACCACGGTGTCGAATCCCTGCTGAAACTCCATTATCTGTTCGTATATCCCTGCCGTTTTGGCAGCCCCCTCTACCTGCTCGCGGGTTATGTTCGGGTTTATGAAGGTGATGTTGTCATAAACCGTTCCGCTGAACACGGTTATTTCCTGCGGCACGTAGACTATGGTCTCCTGAAGGCTTTTTCTCGATATCCCGTTTATATCGATTCCGTCGACCGTTATTGCGCCTGAGTCGGTCTCATGGATTTTCATGAGCAGCTTCATCAGCGTGGTTTTCCCGGAACCCACAAGCCCCGTTATTCCCAGAGTTGCTCCACGGGGTATGTGGAGGTTAACATTGCGAAGAGCCGGAGTGGAGCCGTAGGAGAAGGAAACCCCGGAGAACCTTATGTCTCCCTTGAGTTCGTAGTCCTTTTCCCCTGCCCGGATTTCGTCTTTCGGTTCGACCGCGAAAATGTCGTTCAGCCGGTTTATCGAAGCGTTTCCTCTCTTAACCAGGTCAACCGCCCACCCCATGGCCATCATGGGCCAGGTAAGCATCATGAGGTAGATGAGTATGGCGGAGAACTCCCCTAAGGTTATCTCGGTGCCGATCGCGCCCGCTCCGCCGAAGAAAAGAAACAGGGCCATCGCCAATGAGGGTACGAAGTATATAAACGGCTGGAAGGTCGCCCGGATCTTCACGAGGTGTATGTTTTTTTCAAGGTAATCCGCGCTTGCGCGGTTAAAATCCCGTTCCTCGGTCCGCTCAAGCCCGAATGCTTTTACCACCTTGATTCCCGAGACCGGCTTTCTCGCGCTTTCGGTGAGCTCCGAGAAGGAATCCTGGGAACGCTGGAACCTCCTCTCTATTATGTTTCCGAACTTGTATATGAAGATGGCGAGTGCGGGAAACGGCAAAAATGCGTAAAGGGCCATCTCGGGGGAGATGTAAATCATCGCGCCGAAGATGAAGAAAAACAGGAAGATCCCGTCGTACGCTATGAGCAGCCCTAGGCCGCAGGAGAACTTTAGGGTCTCTATGTCGTTTACCGTGTGCGCCATCAGGTCGCCTACCTTTCTTCCCGAGAAGAAATCGAAGTTAAGCTTCTGCAGGTGCTCGAAGAAGTCGTTTCTGAGCGAATACTCTATTTTCCTCGCCCCGCCCATTATGAAGTACCTCCAGCCGAGGCGGAAGAGCGCCATAAACAGCCCGAGCCCGAGGATATAGAGCGAGTACCTGGTTATGAGGGAAAAATTCACGGTCTGCAAAGTGAGCTCGTCTATTATCCACTGGATTACTATGGGAACCGACAGCTGGGCCATATCCACCAGCGTAAGAGAGGCTATACCCGTTAGAAACGAGTACCTGTACCGTAAAATAAGAGAGGAGATGCTTGTTTTTCTTAGCAACAGTATACGATAAATATTTCACGGAACCGAAAGGCCGGGCGGCTGCCGAGCCTTGGTCCTCTTGGATAAAAAGCGAATTCCGGGGATTGCGCGCCGCGCGGCAAATCCCGCCGCGAATCATTATACAATGAAAAACCCGCGGAGGGCAATCCGCCTTGCCCGTGAGGGCGGTTTTTGCCTGTGCGGCAGTGGATAGGGTATTTTTTTCGGGCGGAGGCAAAGAGCGTGGAAGATATTTCCTACAAGGTTCCCGTGGGAGCCTCGACTGCGCAGCTGGTTATAAAGAAAAGCAGGTTCATAGCTGCTGTCGGGCGGGCAAGCACGAGACGGGAAGCCGAAGATTTCATAGGAAGCGTAAGGGATCTTCACCCCGCGGCGAGCCATAACTGCTATGCGTTTCTGGCCTGCGCTCCGGGGGGGACGGATATCGGTTTCGGAGATGACGGGGAGGTCTCGGGAACCGCTGGGCGGCCCATGATGACTCTTCTGGAACACAGCGGCATAGGGGAGGTAGCGGCGGTCGTGAGCCGGTATTTCGGAGGGGTAAAGCTCGGTCCCGGCGGGCTTCTTAGAGCGTACACGGACTGTCTGCGGGCGGCCCTGGGGGAACTTGAGGTAAGGGAGCACGTCCCGGTGCGGGCGGGCCATCTGGTTTTTTCCTACGCTCATGAAAATTCCATACGGGTTCTGTTCGAAAAAGCAGGAGTTGCCATAACCAGCGTCGAGCGCGGGGAGAATGTCCGCTTTGGTTTCTCGGCACCCCTCAGCGCCGCCGCGAATCTTGAGGAAAGGGTCGCTTCTTTGACCAGGGGAAAATCCGAGCTTGTGTGGACATAGCGGAAGCCCGTTTCCGGGGGCAGTTTCCTGTTCTGGCGCGCGTGCAAAGCCGGTATACTAACTTTCAATCAATTTCTCAGGTGGAGGCGGCCGTTATGAACGTTTACGAGTGCGTAAAATCCCTTAGTTCCGTTAGAAGCTATGTTGACGGGGAAGTTCCGGACGAAGTCATCATGGAGGTGATGGAGTCGGGGAGACTCTCGCCGAGTGCCCACAACAATCAGCCGTGGGAATTTGTGCTCATAAAGGACCCTGCAATGCTCAGGCAAATGGGAAGGTACTGCACTAGCGGCAGCTTCATAGTGCAGGTGGCTTTCGCGGTAGTGCTTCTTGTGGACCCCCGAAGCAAGTGGCACCAGATTGACGGCACCAGGGCGGCGCAGAACATGGTCTTGGTGGCGTGGAGCCACGGGCTCGGATCCTGCTGGATAGGAAGAATAGAGAAGGATGAGCTTAAAAAGTATCTTGGAGTGCCGGAAGAATTAGATGTCCTTACCGTGCTTCCGTTCGGCTACTTCGATAAAAACCGGATTCCTTCCGGGAAATCGAGGAAAAGTCCGGACGAGGTCTTTCATCTGGACGGTTACGGAAAAAGAATCCCGCGGTAGGACGCCGGTCGAGCTTTCTGCGGGGCGAATGTAAAAGCGTATTGACGGAGGATTTTTCGCTGTGGTAATCTACAAACTCATCCACTCGGACGAGCAGATTCGCAGCGCGTCCCGTCGGGCTGCAAGGACTGAGCAAGATGAACCTCAAGAGACTTGGAAAAACAGAAGTTTTCGTTCCCGAGATCGGGCTCGGCACGTGGAACTACAAGGGCGGGGTCGAACCTCTAAGAGCTGGGATCGAGCTGGGGGCCTCGCTTATAGACACCGCCGAGGGGTACTACACGGAGGACATAGTTGGCGAGGCCGTATCGCCTTTCAGGGACGAAGTCATCATAGCTACCAAGGTTTCGGGAAGGAATCTCGCCCATGACAGCGTGCTGAGATCCTGCGAGGCGAGTCTCGAGAAGCTTCGCACGGACTGCGTAGATCTTTACCAGATACACTGGCCGAACCCCGCCTACCCGATAGACCAGACGATGAGCGCGCTTGAGAAACTGGTTGACCGCGGATGCGTGAGTTACGTGGGGGTGAGCAATTTCTCCGTGAGGCAGATGCGCGAGGCGCAGCACTTTTTTCCGAATTACCCGATAGTATCAAACCAGGTGCTCTATAATCTTAGATCAAGAGATATAGAAAAAGAACTGCTTCCATACTGTCTGGACAACGATATAACCGTGATGGCCTACACCCCGCTTGACGCAGGAAGACTCTGCCGCTCCGGCGAAGGCGTCTTGTCCCAGATAGCGGCCGAGACGGGGAAAACGGAGGCCCAGGTAGCCCTTAACTGGTGTGTTTGCCGGGAGAACGTAATCGTTATTCCCAAGGCGGATTCGATCGCAAGAACTGTTGAGAACTGCGGGGCTTCGGGGTGGAGACTTTCCCCCGAGCAGCTTCGCAGACTGGATGAGGCTTTCTGAGGCCGTGTTTTGTCCCGAAGTTATGTGATATACTTAGAGGATTGAACATGGAATAAGAGGAGGAGAGTGTGCGATGAGTTTCAAAAAAACGCTTTCACTTTTGGTTTTCTTTTTTGTTTTTACTTTTTTTGCTTTCACCGACCCCGCTTCAGCCAGCGAGCTTGATACGGGTGACACCGCCTGGATACTCATTTCAACCGGGCTTGTTCTTTTCATGATGATTCCGGGACTTGCGCTTTTCTACGGAGGCCTTGTCGGCAAAAAGAACGTTCTTTCCGTGCTGATGCAATGCTTTTCGATTACCGCGGTCGTAACGATTATATGGACCGCTTTCGGTTACAGCATGGCTTTTGATGCCACCGGCATGGTAGCGGGAGAGGTTGGAATGAACGCCTTTGTCGGAGGCTTCTCAAAGGCGTTTCTAAACGGAGTGGGTATCGATACTCTTTCGGGAACGATTCCGGAAGTTCTGTTTTTCGCCTTTCAGCTTACCTTCGCGATCATCACTCCAGGGCTTATAATCGGGGCGTTTGCGGAGAGAATGAAGTTCTCGGCCATGCTTTTGTTCAGCGCCCTGTGGGTGATATTCTGCTACTTCCCGATCGCGCACATGGTCTGGGGAGGAGAGGGTTCCTACCTCGGAGACATGGGAGTAATTGACTTTGCAGGCGGGATAGTCGTCCATATCACAGCGGGTACCGCAGCTCTTGTGGCGGCGATACTGGTCGGCAAGAGAAGGGGCTATCCGAACCATCTTACGCTTCCGCACAACCTCACTCTTACCATGATAGGTACCGCGATGCTTTGGGTCGGATGGTTTGGGTTTAATGGAGGAAGTGCCCTTGCTGCGGGGGGACAGGCGGCCATGGCGGTTGTCGTGACCCAGATTTCTCCATGCGTTGCTGCTCTCACCTGGATATTCCTGGAAAGCGTGAGATCGGGCAAGCCTAGCGCTCTTGGTTTTGCGACTGGGGCCATCGCGGGTCTTGCGGCGATAACTCCTGCCTCTGGCACCGTGGGACCGCTTGGAGCCATGGTCATAGGAGCCGCGTCTTCCGTGCTTGCCTACATAGCGGCTACCTACATCAAGTTCCGTTTCAATTATGACGACGCGCTTGATGTTGTGGGAGTCCACGGGGTCGGAGGTCTTGTCGGAATCATATTGGTTGCGGTTTTCGCGTCAACGTCTTACGGCGGTTCGATCGCGGACCTAGACATAGGCGCGCAGCTCGGCATACAGATCTACGGGGGCGTGTTCGCGGTTGTCTACACCGCCATAGTGAGCTATATCGTGCTCAAGGTTGTTGACATGCTCGTCGGGCTCAGGGTCGACGAGGATGAAGAGACAGAAGGTCTTGACATAACGGATCACGGAGAGTCGGGTTACTACGGCATCTAGAACCGAAGCGAAGATCTGTGCCCGCATGGTTTATGTATGAGCCTTCCTGCACGGGAAACTATGGTCTGCGCCTGCGGGTACTCCGCCCGGGACCCGTGGGTGGTTCCCAAACAGAGGTACTCTCTTTTCGGCTGGTTCGTGATGAGTTGCGGGATAAGCTATCCGCCGAATCGGATTAAGGTAGAGTGTGACCGTTGCGGGGAGGTTTTCGATGTGATTGAGGGAGACGGGAAATTCCTTGAGGAGTATATGCGCCGCAACCGCTGATCACATCTTATACTTGCCGAAATCCTCATCCGGCATGTCTTCTAGGATATCGCCCGCGCTCTGGCCCTTGTCCCCGACCTTTACGCTCAGCGACGCCTTTATCACCTCTTCGTCAACCATGATGCGGCACCCCGTCCTGAGCGCTATAGCTATGGCGTCGCTCGGGCGGGAGTCCACAAGGAGCTCCTCTCCGTCCTTTTTGATGCGAAGGCGCGCGTAAAAGGTATTTTCCCGAAGTTCCGTAATCTCTATTTCGCTGACCTCGTAACCCGTGGCGGCGATTACGTTTTTAAGAAGATCGTGGGTGAGAGGTCTCGGTCTTGGGGTTTTCTTGATCTCCATGGCTATGGCGCTTGCCTCCTCGAATCCTATCCAGAGCGGAAGACTTTTCTCTCCTTCCTCGTCGTTTAGGATAACAACGGGCATGTCGGTAAACGGGTCGGCAACTATGCAGGAAACTTTCATCTCAAGAAACATTTTCTCTCCTCCCTTTTTGCTCAATTCAGATATTGGCCTCTAAGCGAATTCGCAAGTCCTTCGGTTATCCTCACGTCCACCATTTCTCCGATAAACTCTTCTCCTCCGGGGAAATTGACTATCCTGTTATGCTCGGTCCTCCCGGAAAGCCACGAGGAATCGTTTCTGCTCTCCTCCTCAACCAGCACCCGCTCTGATTTTCCTACCCTCTCCATGTTTTTGGCAAGGGTTATTTCCCTCTGGTACTTCTGAAGGCGCGCGAGCCGTTCGCCCGCCGTCGAGTCTTCTACCCTTTCTCCTGATCTCCAAAGCTCCTCGCCAACGGTTCCCGGGCGCGGCGAGTATTTAAACGAGAAGGAACTGTCAAACCTCACTTCCCCGACAAGGCTCATCGTCTGCTCGAAGTCATCTTCGGTTTCCCCAGGGAACCCTACTATTATATCAGAAGATATGGCTATGTCCGGCATGGCGTCGCGGAGCCTGTTAACCGAGTCCAGATACCAGTTCTTTGTATAGGTCCTGTTCATGAGCTTAAGCACCTTGTCGGAACCCGACTGCACGGGCAGATGAATGTGACGGCACACCTTGGGCACATCGGCCATCGCTTCCACCATCTTTTTCGTTATGTCTCTGGGATAAGAGGTCGTGAACCTTATCCTCTCAAGACCGTCGAGTTCCCCAAGGGCCCGGAGCAGGTCCCCGAACTTAAGTCCCTCCAGTTTCCAGGAGTTGACCGTCTGTCCTATAAGGGTTATCTCCTTTACGCCTTTTGCGATAAGGTAATGTGCTTCTGCGGTTATGTCCTCAACCGGCCTGTTCACCTCAGAGCCCCTTACCGTGGGCACTATGCAGTAAGCGCATTTTTTGTTGCATCCCTGCTGTATGGACACAAACGCAGTGGGCTTTCCCTCTTGGTGGTAGGGAAGAACTTCAAATGGCTCTTCCACGTCGAAGGACGTTTCGACAGGCCTTGATTTTTTCTCTCTTATCTCTTCTATGAGCCGCGGGAGTCCCGGGATCGCGCGGGGCCCGAGCACGAAATCAAGATGGGGCATCCTGCGGATGAGTTCCTCCCCGTAGAGCTGCGCCACGCATCCCGACACCCCGACTATAAGTTCCGGGTTTTTCGCCTTCAGGTGCTTGAACCGCCCCAGGCTGCTGAGCGCCTTCTGGTCGGCCTTTTCCCTTATGGCACAGGTGTTTACGATCACTATGTCGGCTTCCTTGGGGTTGCTGGTGATGCTGGCGCCAAGCGCGTTCTGTATCCTGTCCGAGTCGTACTCGTTCATCTGGCAGCCGTAGGTTTCAAGGTAAAGGGTATTGGTCTTCATGGTTAAGGGAAATCCTAACGCATGGGAATATAAGTATCAAGAAAGGCGAGATGAGCTTTTCTGAAAGAAAATTCCAGCAGCGTCAGCCTCGATTGTTTTTAACCCTGCGTGGCGCAGGTATAACGGAAAAAATCAAATGGCGAACTCCTCTTTTAGTTACATCGATATTAGGAAAGTGGTACTTGCAGACGAAAAGATTCTCGGCATATTTAACTTGTCTATAATTGCAAAGAAATTTATAGTTAGTCCTAAGCTATTTGACACTTTTTTGTAGATTTAATAGGTTGGTTTCTTCAGAAACTAACGTTAATAGGCAGTTGTGTTTTAGATATGAATAATAAGAATCGATGGATATTCTTTGGGGTGGCGGTATCTATTTTGGCAGCGGTGTCTTTCACTCCTCTGGTAATCCCCTATGGAGTGGCGGAGCCATATTTTCTGGGACTTCCCAGGACTCTGTGGGCTGGGTTGGGAATATCAGTCTGCATATATGTGCTGCTTGTTTTGGCAATGCTTACGTCCGGTGACCAAGGGTAGTCTGCTTATATAAGAGGAAGAAAGAGACATGAACAGGGGAATGGCATTTGTTGCAGTTGCACTAGTATATCTTGCAGTGCTGATAACCCTCGCCGTCATAGGAAACAGGAAAAACAAAGGGGATGAGTACGAATTCCTTCTTGCGGGAGGTAGTCTTGGAACTATAATTGGCTTCCTAACCTTTTTTGCTACCCTCTACAGTACATTCATATTGATAGGGATGCCCAATTTCTTCCGCGTGCACGGCGTGGGAACGTGGATATTCCTTGGCGTTACCGATATGGCTTTAGCCGTTTTCACGCTTTGGCTCTCACTCAAATTAAGGGAAAGGATCGCTTCAACGGATTTTCGGAGCATATCGGACCTGATACGTGAAACTTTTAGTTCCCGTGGAGTTTTCGTGTATGTTCTGGGCCTTGTCATATTTCTCGTTCCCTACATAGCAATTCAGATAAAGGGAGCGTCGGGCATTCTAGCCCATATTGTTCCCTATGAAGTTCCCCAGTGGGGTTGGGCTGTCACTATACTGTTTCTTATGTATCTGTACTCTTCCATAGGAGGACTCAGGGGTATTATGTACTGTGATTCACTCCAGGGAATTGTGCTGTTTACCGTTATATGGATAATGGCGTTCATTGTTTTGGATAACTTTGGAGGTCTTGGAAAGTTAGTTCAAGCCGTAGCGGCGGAGAAACCTGAACTGCTGTCTACTCCCGGTCCCAAGGGATTGTTATCGGTTCAGTGGCTTATTGCGGGATTTATATCAATTGTGTTGCTACCTGTGTCTCAACCTCAGTTGACCTCGAGGCTCAGCATTCTGAAGGGTTTGAACGAGAGACGCAAAATTCCGGTTTTGCATGCGTCTTTCACCTTCCTGCTCCTGATAGCAGGGCTTATAATTGGCTTATACGGTGCAGTTGCAATACCGGCTAAGACGGGTCCGGAGTTCATCGGCAAACTGATACTTGAGCAGAATCCTGTTATAGGTGCCGTTGCCCTAATAGGCATTCTGGCGGCAGCTATGTCCACGTCCGATTCTCAGTTTTTCGCTCTCGGATCTGAGATTAACAATGCTCTTGGCAGGTTTAGCAGGAAGTTAAAAGTATCTCCTATTGTTTTCGTGAAACTGGTGATACTGGTATTTTGCATAGCCGCCTTCATTGTTGCCATGAAGAGTTCTCAGGGAATTATATCTCTTGCTGTGTCGGGATTCATGGGCACTGCTCTCATGGCGCCTATGGTTCTTACCTCAATTCTGTGCAAAGGAAGAAGCTTCGGTACCGTAATCCCAGTTGTTACGGCTATCAGCCTAGTTGTGTTTTTACTGTCGCTTTTTGGACTCGTACCAAACATGATAATGGGTTTACGCACGGATCTGATACTGCTTGCCATCAATACGCTGGTTACGGTTTCAGTGGTTTTAATCGAACTGAGAAAAACAAATAAACCATTCCAGCAGCCGTCTTGAAATTATTAAAAGGCTGTCTCGCCTGAATTTCTTTCAATGCATATCTCCAGCTATTTTCACGCCGGCTTGGTACCGTTTTTATAGCTTTATAATCTGAAAAGCATTTTCAATCATTTAAAATATACTATGAAAAATGCACCCGGCAGGCCTGTTTATACAGGAAAAGCCGAGGACTTGAGAAGCAGGGTCAGCTCTTGTTTTAACGTCAGTGGCAACAACAGTCCTCAAATAAATTGTCTAATTAAGGAATTAGAAGATCGGTGGTAAGGACCTTGACATATAGCGGTTTCTGATTTTTTGTATCCTATGCGCGAAAAAATTCTTGAGCTTTCCGAATCTTTTCCCTCCACAACCGGGGTTTACATAATGAAAGGGGCGGGCGGTACCCCTGTCTACATAGGCAAGGCCAAGAACCTTCGTTCCCGCGTAATGTCCTATTTCCAGGGGGGAAGGGATAGAGGACAAATTCCCTATCTGGTAAGGGAGGTCGACTCGATCGACTACGTGGTGACGGAGGGAGAAAGCGAAGCCCTTTTTATCGAGAATTCCCTTATAAAGCGCCACAAGCCGAAGTACAACATACGGCTTAAGGACGACAAGACTTTCTCTTCCCTTCGTCTCTCCGTGGGAGATAAGTTCCCCAGACTTTCGCGCACGAGGAGAGTACGGGATGACGGGGCGCTTTATTTCGGTCCGTTTGCCTCCGGGAAGTTTCTGAAGAGCACGGTAAGCCTTGTCCACAGGCTTTTTCCTTTAAGGGACTGCACACAGGCCAAGTTCGAAAGACACAGGGCCCGTCCCTGTCTTAACTACTTCATGAAGCTTTGCTCGGGCCCCTGTGCGGGCAAAATCTCTGAAGAAGACTATGGGGAACTTGTACACCAGGCGACATCGTTTCTGCGTGGGGAGAAGAAAAAACTCGTAAGGATGATCAGGGAAATGATGGAGAAAGCCTCGGAGGAGGGCAGGTATGAAAATGCCGCCTACTACCGCGATCAGCTTGTGAGTCTGAGAGAAAACGCCGAGATCGAAAAGGTTACTTCCTCTAGGTTCGAGGATATGGACGTGGTGGGTTTTTACCGGGACTCACAGCAGTACGAGTTTACCGTTCTGCTCTCGAGAGGAGGCTCCGTTGTCGACAAGCTTGATTTTTCGGTAAAGAGTCTCCACGGCAATGAGGCCGAATGCTTGAGGGAATTTCTCGGCAGATTTTATTTCTCGGACCACTACGTTCCCAAGAGGATACTGCTGCCTCTTTCCATAAGAGACCGAGAAGGGTACTCGGAGTGGCTTACCGAAAAAAGAGGCAAGCGTGTTTACCTCGAAACCCCTAGTAGAGGGCCTAAAAACGAGCTTGTGCGTTTCGCCATGAAAAACGCGCGGGAAAGTTCTTCGAGAAAGGCCGAGGAAAAGGCCAGACAGGGCACGCTTCTTCGAAGCATAAGAAAGTCAGCCGGGATAAAACGGATTCCCTATACCATAGAGTGTTTTGACATATCGAACATTCAGGGGAGCCAGACGGTCGCGTCGCTTGTAAGGTTTCGAAACGCGAGACCGGAGCGAGACAGGTACAGAAAATACAGGATCACGGCCACCACGGGACAGGATGACTTCCGGTCGATGTACGAGGTGGTTTACAGAAGGGCTCTTCGGGCGGCGGAGGATAACTGGGGTCTTCCCGATCTCATTCTTATAGACGGGGGCAAGGGACAGCTAAACGCCGCCTACGCCGCACTTCGGGACTGCGGGGTGCAGGATGAGGTCGATCTTGCTTCTATAGCGAAAACCGAAGGTCGATCCGGAGTCGACAGGATTTACGTGCACGGAAAGGGAGAGCCCTGTGATTTCTCCTCCAACAAGAAGGGCGTTTACTTCCTGATGAGGGTAAGGGACGAGGCCCACCGCTTTGCGATTACCTATCACAGGGGACTAAGGAAGGACAAAACCCTGGCTTCGCAGATGGACGGCGTTCCGGGCATAGGGAAAAAGAGGAAATTTCTGCTTCTTAACCATTTCGGGAGCGTTGAGAAGATAAAAGGGGCCACCGCCGAAGAACTTGCCTCCGTTAAGGGCATGACGAAACAGGCCGCACGGAACGTAAAGGAGTTTCTGCGCTAGCCGGTTAAACGCCAGATTCAATCATGGCATGCGGATTTCCCGGCTGAGCCCTGCGGCTAATCTTGGAGACAGAATTCAAGTATGGCCTTTCCCGCGTGAAGCTTGTTTTCGGCCTGCGTGAAGGCGACGCAGCGCGGACTGTCCATAACTTCCGCGGTTATCTCTTCTCCCCTGTGTGCCGGAAGACAGTGCATTATCAATGGATCTTTGCTACAGAAGGAAAGAAGCTTCTTGTTTACCTGAAAGGGCCTGAAAATCTCAGTTCCCTTTCCCTCCTCTCCCATGCTTACCCAGACGTCGGTGTAGATCACGTCGGCATCTCTTACCGCGGAGGCGGGATCGTAGGTAACTTCGATTCTGGAGCTTCCGTGTTCCTTGGCCTCGCCCATAATTGTCGGGTCGGGTTCATGTCCCGGGGGAACCGCAACCGAAAGATCAAAGCCCATTATCGCGGACGCGGCCACGAAGGAATTGGCGATATTGTTTCCGTCTCCGAGAAAGGCAAGCTTGAATCTCTCCGGATTCACTCCCTGCTCCGAGATCGAGAAAAGATCGGAGATTATCTGAGTGGGATGTTCAAGATCGGTAAGGGCGTTTATAACGGGAACTGACGAGTTCTCCGCGAGCTCCTGGACCTTTTCCTGTCCGTAGGTCCTCACTATTATCCCGTTAAGATAGGAGGAGAGGATTTTCGCCGTGTCGGCTATGGTTTCCCCCCTTCCGAGCTGAGTGTCCGCAGGATTCATGTAAACCGCCTGGGCACCCAGATCAAAAAGCCCCGCTTCAAAGGAAAGCCTTGTTCTGGTCGACTGTTTCTCAAAAAGAAGACCTACTGACATACCCTCAAGACTCTTGGGATTCCCGCCCTGTTTTTTAAGTTCCTTTAGTTCGCCCGTGCGACGGAATATTCCCCTGAAGTCGTTTTTTTTAAGGTCAGAGACTGCAAGAAGACTCCTACCCATTTGAAACTACCTCCTCGATGGATTTCGTTATTGCCGCGACGGCAAAATCAATTTCCTCCTCGCTCGTATTGAGCGGAGGGAGAATCCGAAACACGCGCTCGACAGTAAGAATAACCAGAAGACCGTTTTTAACCGAAGCCGAAAAACAGTCCCGCGCGAAATTTCCGTCAGAAAACTCAACCCCGATTATAAGCCCTTTTCCCCTTACGTCCTTTACGTGTCCGGGATATTTTTTCCGGACATCTTCAAGTTTGCCGAGAAAATAGTCCCCGAGCCTGCCCGCTCTCTCGGGCAGGTTTTCTTCGAGTATTGTTTCGATCGTGGCGCAGGCCGCCCCGGCGGCCAGGGGATTTCCGCCGAAAGTGCTTCCGTGGGCTCCGGGAGTGAAGTGCTTTGCCACTTCCTCCGTGGCCAGAACCGCTCCGCACGGCACGCCGCCGCCTAGGGCCTTTGCGAGTGCGACTATGTCTGGCCTTACGTCCTCATGCTCGTAGGCGAACAGTTTTCCCGTCCTTCCCATCCCGACTTGGATTTCATCAAGTATGAGTAGCATGTCGTTTTCTTCGCATATTTCCCTTACTTGCCTTAGGTATCCAGCTGGCGGAACGATGACTCCGTTTTCTCCCTGCACCGGTTCGAGAATCACTGCACAGGAGTCCGTTTCGGTAGCTAGGCGGGCGATCGCGTCGGGGTCCGCGTAGGGAGCGAAGTGAAATCCCTCAAGAAAAGGAGAGAATCCCTCCCTGTATTTTTCGGACCCCGTGGCGCTTAGCGCCCCGAAAGTCCTTCCGTGAAAGGCTCCTTCGGTTGAGATGACCGCGTGTCTTCCGCCGTTTTGCGCTCCCCACCTCCTGGCGAGTTTTATCGAGCCCTCAACCGCTTCAGTTCCGCTGTTGCAGAAAAACACCCTGTCTGCAAAGGAGTTTGATATAAGCATCTCTCCGAGCGCGCTCTGGTTTTCTATGTTAAAGAGGTTAGAGGTATGAACCAGTGTGGTGGCCTGTGATACTATGGCTTCTGCGATCTTCGGGTGGCAGTGCCCGAGGTTGTTAACGGCTATCCCGGTCGTGTAGTCAAGATATTTCTTGCCTTTTGTGTCCCAGAGCCATGAACCGCTTCCCTTCCGCATCGTTATGGGAAGACGGCTGTAGGTCTCCATCAGGTATTTTGCCCTTGGGTCTTCCATATCCCCTTACCTCAAAGGGTTATCTCCGTTCCTATTCCGGAATCGGTAAGAAGTTCGAGTATCAAGGCCCTTTTCACCTTTCCGTTTATTATGTGCACCTTCTCTACCCCTTCTTCCAGGGCCTCAAGCGCGCACATTACCTTCGGGATCATTCCGCTGTTTATTGTTCCGTTGCGGATAAGTTTTGCAGCCTGCTTTTTCG
The DNA here is from genome assembly GCA_964429945.1 of uncultured Spirochaetia bacterium. GTDB lineage: Bacteria > Desulfobacterota_D > UBA1144 > Nemesobacterales > Nemesobacteraceae > Nemesobacter. The sequence continues at coordinate 29,943 of CAYSDX010000025.1, forward strand.
TTACGGAAGATATGAGCTTTTCCTTCTTGTCAAGTATGCCGTCCACGTTTGTCAGCAGTATGAGCTTTGCGGCGCGAAGCGCACCGGCTATTTTTCCAGCCGCATGGTCCGCGTTTATGTTGTAGGTGGTTCCGTCCTCCCCCGCGCCTATCGGGGCTATTATCGGAATGACGTCTTTGCTTTCAAGAACCTTGACTATCTCGGGGTTTATTTCCTGGACTTCCCCTACGTACCCGAGGTCCGAGTCCTCGGGAATGTCTATTTTGTGCTCGGTGGCGAATTTCTGCAGATCGAATTTCTTGGCCTTTATGAGTTTTCCTTCCTTACCCGAAAGTCCTACCGTCTCCATCTGGTGTTTATTTATCGACGTTACGATCTGCTGGTTTATCTTCCCGACCAGCACCATCTCGACCACTTCCATTACCCGCTCGTCTGTAACTCGAAGCCCGGCGACGAAGTCGGATTTTATCCCCAGTCTGTCAAGATGCTCTTGAATCTGTGGGCCGCCCCCGTGCACTACCACCGGTTTTATCCCGACGTACTTCATGAGTATCAGGTCACGCACGAAATTCGCGAGATCTTCGCTGGCGACGCTCCCCCCGTACTTGACCACTACGGTTTTGCCGTGAAAGGCCTCTATGTACGGAAGGGCTTCAACCAGTATCTCTGCCCTTTTTGCCGAGTTGTCCATGAAAAACTCCTTTTTGCGAAAAAAACATTATATAGCAACCGGGGTTTTTATTACAACACCCGGGGATAATCATATATGAGAATTCGGGTTTCGGGGCCGAAAAGAAGACAGTAGTATCCGGGATTGAGAAATCTTCTAAAGATGCGAAAACGCCTTGGGGGTGGAGAAGGAATTTCCGCCTGGGAATTCTCGTTTCAGCCGCCGCGACTGCGGCCACTCATAATCGCCTTGGAACACAATTGCCGGTCCGTCAGCTCTTGTGCCTGTAGGTCAGCTGAACTCCGAAGATTCTGCCTTTTGCCAGCGGTGAGAACGTGCCGCCAAGAGGTGCCGACAGAGGTGGAGCGCCCAAGGTGCTGGGCAATTGGCTGTCACCTCCATGCTTGACTTCGTTAAGCAGGTTCTTGCCGTAAAGGCCGATTGAGAACCGGCCGTTTGCGGGAATGATGTCAATCCCGGCGTCAAGTATGTTCTGCTCCAGGATATAGCCCCTGTTGTCATCGGTGAAGTATGACTTGTCACGATAAGCGTAGCTTATTCGGGACGTCATCCGCCCCCAACTGATTGCTCCCGTGTCGTGAGTGAGTCCCACGCTGTAAGTCCACTTCGCGGCGCGGGGAAGCTCTAAAGCTAGATCTTCTACGTCAAGAGTCCCGTCTCGATTAAGGTCCGCTTTCACTTTGGTGTACTCGGGGTTGATGTATCCCACGGAACCGTTCAGAAGCAGGTTCTCCGTGATGGCGAACAGGCCGTCAAGCTCAAAGCCGTAGGTCTCAACATCGGCGGTGTTGTCGATCAACTGAACTATACCGAGTGCTGGATCGGGAAAGTTAATTTCCCTTTGCGTGTCATCAATCATGTTGTAGAAGGCTGCTCCGTATAGACGGCCGCGGTCTTTTGTGACCTTGAATCCGGCCTCGAAACTGTCGATCGTCTCTTCATCGTACGGTCCCGGGGAGTAGTCGGGCGAAAGGTTGCGGAGGTTGTAGCCTCCGGAGCGAAATCCTCTGGTCCAATGTCCGTAAACGTTGGCTTCGCCGCTTATGTAATAAGTGGCGCCGAGCTTGGGCGACCAGCTGTGCCATGTCTCCTCATCTATGAAATCAAACTCGCAGGCGGGGCCTTCAACGATATTGCAAGACGGTAGCGGTGCAAGGGGACTGCTGGTGGGAATCAAAGCTATTTCGCCCTCTCTTTTGTCACGCGTGTACCGCGTACCCGCGGTGAGCGTCAGCTGGCTTGTGAGATCATAGTCCAGAGAGAGGAACAGACCCAGAGTTTCAACGTCGTAGTTTCCGCCTCCGAACTGGGACACATCCGTCCCTGGCGGGAAGGGAAGACCCGATGTCGCAATAGCGTCGGTAAGCAGAGAACGGTGCTCGTGGTAGTTGATCTTGTTGTTAAAGTAGTAGGCTCCCGTAGTCGCATTGAGTCTTTCAAAAAACCTGCCTGTGTAACGCAGTTCATTACTCCACTGTCTGTAATTGCTCCATGCCTGCGCACTGATGAGTTCAAGCGGCGAGGCGTCGAGGTCAACTGCCGAGAAGGTTTCTGAATCGCGCCAGCCGAAAATGTTTGTTATCGTGCCGTCGCCGAAACCCACGTCCCAGTCCATCTGGGCGGCGAAAAAATGAGCTTCGTTTTCTCTTTTACCTTCATTATTGATGCTGAAGTCGTGGCTCTCGCGGTCAAAGTTAGCCGCCGAGTTTGATGCGCCGAATCCGTTTGTGTGGTTCTGTGCCGCGGGGCCGTCGCCGTCGATGCTATCGTACTGGTATCGGAGTATCAGGCTCAGGTCGTCTGTGGGCTCCCAGACAAGCACCGGCCGTACCATTCGGACGTCTAAATCTCCGAAAGCTTTACCGGTGTGGAGGTTCTTGAACCAGCCGTTATCCTGGTTTGTGTACGCGGTTATCCTGGCGCTAACGGTTTCGCCCAGAGGACCTCCCACCGTGCCCATGTAGTAGCTGTTGAGACTCTCTCCTCCCCCCTCAAAAGAGGTGCGAAAGGACATCTCCAGGGTGTCTCCGGGTTTCTTCGTGTTGATGAGTATTGCGCCCCCGGTCACGTTACGCCCGAAAAGCGTTCCCTGCGGACCTCTAAGCACCTCGATGCTCTCGATATCAAGCGTGTCGAACAGGGCGCCGCCGATGTTGGCCCCGAAATACACGCCGTCGACGAACACTCCCACGGTCGGGTCAACGGACGGTATGGAACTGTTTATCCCGAGTCCGCGAATGGAAAAGTTGGCGATTCCTCCCACGGTGCCGATGTCGTCAAGCGCGACGTTGGGCATCTTTACAGCGAGACTTTCAAGGTTCCTTACTTTAAGAGCGTCGATCTGCTCGGAACTGAAATGTGTTACCGAGAGTGGAACGTTCTGGATCGGCTCCTCCCGTTTTCGTGCCGTGACCGTGATTTTTTCAAGCAAAACGCTGCTTACGCCAAACGCTTCTTGGGCGTCGGCACCTGTGCTGCTGATAAGAATCAAGATTGCTCCCGCAACAAGCGTGGCGAAAAGCGCTTTTATCCGAGATATTAGTTTCCTGCGAATCATGTTGGTAATCCCCCTTACTGCATTCTTTAGGTATAGCCGCTACTTTCCTCAAATTTCCATTATAGCATGAACCGGACCCTGATCGCACGACTTTTTAGGGAGGGGGCGTTAGGGGGAGTTCTCTTGGATTTACAGAAGCCCCAGAGCTTTTTTTTCCCGCACCGGGGTTTTCCTAACCCTTACCCGGAACCGCAGTTCGGCTTCGGCTCCGTCCCCGTAGAAGCTTCCCGAAACAGGGGTGGTAAGCTCGTGCGTGGCCCCGCTTGCGACTGCGACGTGGCGGTCAGAGACCGCGAGACCTGAGGAAGGGTCATATCCCCTCCATCCTCCGCCGGGTATGTAGACTTCGGCCCAGGCGTGAAGCTCATTACCGGTTCTCCTTCTTTCGCTTAGCGCGTAGCCGCTTACGTGCCTGCACGCAAGACCCACCGAGCGACAGACGCTTGCGAAAAGCTCCACAATGTCCCTGCAGGACCCTTTTTTTTCCCTGAGAGTCCTCTCGGCGGTCCAGGGGGCACCATGCTCCCTTGCCAAGTGAGGGAAATTCTCGTGTATGTGATCGCAGAGCGAGAGAATGAAATCCGTGGTTCTTCCCCGGGTTCGAGAAAGAATCGTTTCGCGAAGCTCGGAAACTGCCAGGGCGGTTTCTCTGCTTACCGACAGATAGGGGCCTAGAGCCGCCTCTTGCTCCAGGGGGTAATGCATCGGCAGGTCTAAGAACCTTAGGTCTGAGACTATGAAATCGAATGGGTTTTCCCGAAGCGTCTCGACGACGCAGCGTGTATCGATCGCCAGACGGTCGGACTCTCCCGTAAACCAGAGGGCAACGGTGGTGTTCCCGTCAAGATCCGAGTTCACGCTTCTCCCCGCTTCTGGGGGATCGGTCTTGAGCGAGAACATGTGGGTCATCTGCCCCCCGCCGTCTCTCGGGCGAAGCCTCACGGTGTGGGGAGCCAGAACGATTTTTTTCCCGTAGGAGTAGGTCGTGTTGTGATCTATGCTAAGGAGCACTCTTCTGGTTTCCGTTAAGAACCTTCTTTACCCATTCGGCGGGCATTTCCTCGGCCGATTTGCGGAGTCTCTCCTGCCACCACTCGGATATGTCGGCCAGCTCGTTTTCGCTGAAGCGGTACTGCTCGAGGCAGAAGGAATTAGCCTTGTAGACGATCACGTCTATCGGGAAATCAACGTCTATGGCGTTTATGCGGCTTGAATCAAACGCCAGGTATGCGATGCGAAGCGCGGTGTCGAGGCTCGTGTCGTAGGTAAGGGTCCTTTTTATGATCGGCTTTCCGTATTTCGATTCTCCTATTATCACGTAGGGAGATGTGGTCCCCACGTTGATCCAGTTTCCCTGAGGGTAGACGAGGAAAAGCTGTGGCTCCGGGTCTTTTTCGAACTGCCCCCCTATTATGGAGTACATGTTGAAGGGAAAACCGGAATCGGAAAGCGCCTCTCCGTCTTCTGCCTTTACCTTCCGAAGCTGCTCTGAGAACAGGTTCACGGCCTTGTAGAGGCGGTCAAGGGGTTCTTCTGCGTGCTCAAGCGCCTCGTCAAGGTAGGTGATCGTCTTATCCCTTGCGGAGCGAAGCCCCGAGGTCATCAGGAAAAAGGAGTTATCCCCGGCCTTGTGAGAGGTGATCTTTTTTGCCCGTATGGCCTCGTTTCCGGTTATTATGAGATTGTCGGCAAGCCCGACTATCCCTTCCTTGAGTCTCATTCCAACGCAGAAAGTCATCTCTTTTCTCCTTTTCAGATATCGTTAAAGCTCTGAAGGGTGCTCTCTTCTACATTGTAGCTGAAGTAGTCGTCGTATATGCGGCTTCCCACCTCGTTTATGCGGGACTGGAAACTTTTCAGGTACTCGTGCATTCCATGCTCTATTATCTCGCCGACGCTTATGAACTGAAGGTCTGACAGGAGCCTCCCCATTTTCTTTTCGGTTTCGTTGTTGTAGGAGCCCGACGGGCTGTTCGATATGCAGTGAAGGGACTCGTCGGCCCGCGCGACGCAGTAGATTATCGAGCGGGGAAACTGGTTGTCGAGGATGAGAAAGTTAAGCACGTTGGCTATTGATATCTGCTGGTGTTTCGCCTTGTAGGTCTCAAGGGCGCTTGTCGATTTAAGAAGCGCTATCCACTGCATGTTATCTATGGACGTTCCGATGAGCTCCGCCTTGGGAAGCAGCGTGTAGTACTTTACGTCGAGGATTCTTGAGGTGTTGTCTGCCCGCTCCATCTGTTTTCCGAGCTCCGAAAAATGCCACGCCTCCCCGTGGGATATGCTTATGTACCCGGAGCCGTGAAAAAGGAGGCTCTGCACTTTCGCCACTTCGCAGAACTTGCCGGGGTTGTCAAGCAGTTTCTCCTTTGCCTCCTCGCTGTTCAGCCTGTGGTAGAAGCGGTTTATGAGAAGCCACATCTCAGAGGAGATTATCTCCCTCACGGAGCTTGCGTTCTCCCGGGCGCAGTTAACGCAGGAGATGATGGAGTTGGGGTTGTTGCGGTCAAGGACCATGAAGTTTATTACGTTCTCACGGGTTGTGCTGTCATAGAGGCTTCTGAAAAGCTCCATGTCCCCCGTGACCCTTACTATGGGGTCCCACTCCTGCTCAACCGAGTCGTGGGTGTCGATTGCGAGGCCTAGGTTAACGTTTATAAGCCTCGCGGTGTTCCCGGCGCGTTCGGCGTAGCGGCTCATCCAGTATATCGATTCTGCGACGCGACTTAGGATTTTCCGCCTCCTTTGCCCCTAGCGTTCTTTCCGGGAGCAAGCACCCACGTGTCCTTGCTTCCCCCGCCCTGGGACGAGTTGACTATCATTGACCCTTTCCTGAGGGCCACCCTGGTTAGTCCTCCCGGCAGGACGAATATCTCCTTTCCGTAGAGGATGAAGGGTCTGAGGTCAACGTGGCGGCCCTCGAAGTGATCGTCCACTATCACCGGGGCCCGGGAAAGCGCCATGGTTTTCTGGGCTATGTAGTTTCTCGGGTTGGCCTTTATGTTTCTTTTGGCCTGGGTGAGTTCTTCCTTCGTGGCCTTGGGCCCG
>CAYSDX010000026.1:0-25252 GCA_964429945.1 uncultured Spirochaetia bacterium
GGCCACCGGAGTGCTCCAGCAATGGGGCCCCCTGTCGCTGTAAAAGCTTGAGAATATACCCCTGCTCTCCAATACATCCCTTACGCCTCTCATGCTGCTCCAGGTTCCTTCCTCCGAAACAAAAAAAGCGCTGTATATCTCTCCCGTCGCATCGTCCATGGTCACTACAAGGTCCCATACCTCTTCGGGAACCCACCTGTGAGTGCTTGCGTCCTGGTGTATCATCTCCCCAGCCTGTTCCCGCCGCTCCCTGCGCTCCCGGTGCACTCCCCCGCCACGGGGACGTCTCGCCACTCCCGCGGAGTAAAGAGTCCTTTTTACCCAGTTGTAGCAGCGACGGCCTCCGTGGCGCTCCTTATACGCTTCGTAGAAGTGAGCCACGTTACGCTCGGGGTAAAGAGTCTTGTACAGCTCCACCACCTCCGAGGTCTCATCCTGCGGGGCCCGGTTGTGTGAGAGCGCTCCCAGCCGGCGGTCCAAAAGCCCTCGCCTCGGCGTGCTTCGCGGGAGGAGGTTTCTGGGGTGGTGGGACTTTACAGGGATTGCTACCCAAATCGCAACATAAGGCATTTCTACGAGGCGTACACGGAGCGTCACGGGGGCGCTCGCGGCTACAGTTGGGTTAAGAGGTGTCTGCAGGAAGCTGGGGTGGTTCCCAAGGGCAGGCGCAGAGGGCCTCACCGGGAACTGAGGGAACGCAAGAGGCGGGAGGGGGAGATGATACACCAGGACGCGAGCACTCACAGGTGGGTTTCCCGGGAGACATGGGATTTGGTTGTAACGATGGATGACGCCACGGGGCGGATATACAGTGCCTTCTTTGTTGCTCAGGAGGGCACGTGGAGCAGTCTTAGAGGCGTACGCGACGTATTGGAGAGCGGGGGTATATTCACAAGTCTGTACAGCGATAGGGGTTCCCACTACTGGAATACTCCCAGAGCTGGGGGACGGGTTGACAAGGAGAACCCCACGCAGTTTGGCAGGGCGATGGCAGAACTGGGCATTGTAATGATTCCGGGATATTCACCTGAGGCCAGGGGGCGCAGCGAGAGGACGTTCAAGACGTTGCAGGGGCGGTTGCCCGCGGAGTTGAGGGAGCGTGGGATAGTGGAGATGGGGGAAGCGAACAAGTATCTGAGTGAGAGTTTTGTGGAGGATTTCAACAGGCGTTTCTCGGTGGCGGCGGCTGAGAAAGGCAGCGCGTTTGTACCGCTGCTCGGAGTGGGTTTGGATGACATACTGTGTTTGAAGCATCCCAGGGTGGTGGGCAACGACAACTGCGTGAGGTACAAGGGGGTGAGTTTGCAGATCCCGCCGGTTAAGGATCGTTATCACTTTGTGAGGGCGGAGGTCGTGGTGCATGAGTACGAGGGTGGGAGCATGGCGGTGTTTCACGAGGGGAAGCGCAGGCTGGGGAGTTATGACAGGGAGGGGAGTTTGGTGGAAGAAACCGAAGAGAGAAGGAAGGTGGCGTCGGGGTAAGGAGACGGTTTCAAATCAGCCTCTTCGGGCTCGCCCTTCGAGGCTGATTTTGAAGAAACCCAAACCGGACAACTAATTAACTCAAAAACCGGACATTTTAATTGACTCCTTCACAGTGTGTGCATGGCCGGAAGAGGGCTGGACTCAGGGAACTTGTCTAGTTATGTATATAAGTCCCAATGGAATACTCACCACGTTTAATATATAATGAAAAAATATATGGCACTTCTAACCGAAAAAGAAATTTCCTCCGCACTCGAAGGTCTTCAAGGTTGGCAGAGGAAAGGAGAAGAGATAGAAAAAACCTTCGTTCTCAGAAACTTCATCGATTCCATGGGGTTTGTTAACAAGGTCGCGCTTCTCTCCGAGATGGCGGACCATCACCCAGACATCCTGATCCACTGGAACAAGGTTTCCATTACGCTTTCCACTCACAGCGAGGGGGGGATCACGGAAAAAGACGTGAGTTTGGCGGGGGAAATAGAAGGAGCGCTCTGATGCCGGCTCCCGCCGCCCTTCGCGGGAAGCTAGTCGATGTCCCTTATTTCGTAATCGTCATCACTTAGGGTAATAGTGTCTCCTTCGACTCCACTCACCCGAGAACTGTCTTTTTTATCCCTGCCCGGAAACAGTTTCCTTAAAACCGAGGCTCCCGCCCCGAGCACGCCTAGCGCAACCAGGGCCAGAACGCCGAAAAACGCGAAAAGGCAGACAGCCACGACCACGAAAAGTGCGATAAAGGGGAGGGAGAAAAAAGGAACCCTTCCCCTGCGAATATAGATTTTTCTTGTCATTAAACAGAGGTGCTCCTGAATTTTAAGTGTATTCCTACCAATGCAAGCCGTTTCTTCTCCATAAACAGATAAAGAATATGTCTCATTTACCTTATCCGCCGCTTGTCCCTTCCGAAAACCTCACTCACACCTGGACGGTTTGCATCACGAAGATCGTCGGAAGAAGTTTTCGGGAATGATAGCTGATCCTCCTGTAGATCGAAAGACGTGATCGTGGTTACACACGCGGCATTCAGAACAGCCATGAATAAGAAAACACCAGCCCTATTGGAAAACCGAAAAAGACAAGGAGGATGTATGCGACGGCCAACCCTTTCCACTCACTCGCGAGCCGCGCGATCCACTCGGCTCCTGACATCGGAATGTTTCGCAGCCAAGGAATGGAGTAAATTACGATAACGCCCAACAAATTGTAGAGCAAGTGCGCAATTGCGATTTGATGTGCAATGGCATGAGTGGGGCCTGTTATCGCAGTTGCTGCAAGAAGCGCAGTGATCGTAGTCCCGATATTGGCTCCAAGCGTGAACGGATAGACATGACGAAGGCCTATAACGCCGCTACCTGCCAAAGGCACGATGAGGCTTGTGGTAGTCGAGGATGACTGCACCAGCACTGTAACCACAGTGCCGGAAAATATGCCGGTTATCGGTCCCTTACCGACGGCCCCCTGCAGCACCTTCTGGGACCTGCCTGCGAATACAGTTTTCAGCGCTTTTCCGAGATACATTATTGACAGGAGGATGAGCGCGATTCCTATGACAATTAGTGCCGAACCTGCCCACTGGTCGGGCAGCCCAGATACCAAGGACTCTACGAACTTGGTGCCGGATTTGATGATGGCCTTCACTATGCTTTCTCCCGAAGCATCAACGGTTCCCATGTTCTCAATGAGGTGCGTCGCCATACCGCTAAGTTTTTCAAGAAAACCAAACGCGAGTTCCAATGGCAGAAATATCGCGATACTAAGAAGATTGAAAAAGTCGTGTATAGTGGCAGCCGCAAATGCGTTTCTGAACTCCCCCGGTTGCCTGACATGACCGAGGCTAACAATCGTGTTGGTTACCGTAGTTCCAACATTGGCACCCATGACCATCGGTATTGCCACGGCAATAGGCATTCCCCCCGCTACAAGACCGACGATGATGGATGTAACGGTGCTGGAAGACTGGATCAAGGCGGTCATCAGTATGCCGAGAATCAGTCCGATAAACGGGTTCTTCGCAAATACGAACAAAGATTCGACGCCTTCTGCACCGCCGAATGCTTGACGAAAACCCGTGCCGATCAAGCCAACCGCCACGAGCAGCACGTATAAGGCCACTATGACGATGAGCCACGGAACGAACCTTGATCGGATGTCTATCTGTTTTGTCGATGCCACGTGTGCAAGATTTTTTGGGAGTTGTGTGCTTTACGCAAGATTTGCTTAACTATCCAGGATTTTTACCTTCTTTATGATAATTACCTCTATAGCTAGCCACTTGCTCCATCATAATCATTAAGAAATTATTCCTTTAAGTTGACAGATGACCGACATCAACTGAACATCGCAGGCTGTGAAAACTCCATAGAACTTAACGGTAATTCTATACTCCTGCTTAACTGTTTGTCAAGTAAAAATTAAGTTATTTCAGAGTTATACGGGCGAGTTGCTTCTCGCTTCGTTCTCCCGCTTTTTTCGCCATGAGAGAAAAAAGAGGCGCTTCCCCTTCGAATGTAGATTTTTCCCGCCATTAAAACACCTTATCCTGATATTATTACCGACCGCAGCATCTTTTGTACTTCTTCCCGCTGCCACAGGGACACGGGCTGTTTCGACCGACTTTTTTCTGCGTTCTCCTGACCGGGGTCTTGGCTTTTTCCTCCGAGCTTTCACCCCGCCCGAGCACCATCTTCTTCTCCTCAAGCTCCCTCTTGCGCTCAAGCTCCTCGATCTGCTCTTCGCTTGCCGGCCGTATCCTGAAAAGATTCGAGCAGACGTCCATCTTGAACTTGTCCATCATGAGGGTAAACATTTCGAAGCCCTCTCTTGTGTACTCCCGGAGGGGGTCTTTCTGCGCGTACCCTCTGAGTCCCACCCCTTCCCTCAGGTGGTCCATGTTGAGAAGATGATCCTTCCATAAGTAGTCGATGTGCTGGAGCATTACGTAACGCTCGACCTGGGTAAGATTGTCAGAACCTATCTGCTCCTCTTTTTCCCTGTATGCTCCGATGAGCTTCTCGAGGACTTCATCCGTTATCCCATCCGCCTCCGCCTTGGCGGGGGGCTCTATAACAATCTCCGTTCCGAAGATTCTTCCAAAAGTCTCGGAGAGTACGGAGAAGTCCGACTCCGAGTCGTCGTCCCGCTGCGCCAGGTAGCTGCCCACGACCTCCCGCACTACATCTTCTGAAAACGAAAAAAGCATCTCTCTCAGGCTCTCGCCGCCCTCGAGGATTTCGCGGCGCTGCCTGTAGACCACATCTCTTTGGGTGTTTAGAACATCGTCGTACCTCAGAAGATGCTTCCGTATGTCGAAATTTCTTCCCTCGACCTTTTTCTGCGCGTTTTCAATTGACTTGCTTATCATCGAGTGCTCTATCGGCTCCCCTTCTTCCCACCCGAGCTTATCCATGACACCCGTTATCCTCTCCGAGGCGAAAATGCGCATCAGGTCGTCCTCTAGGGAAACGTAGAACCTTGAAGAACCGTCATCTCCCTGTCTTCCCGATCTTCCCCGAAACTGGTTGTCTATCCTTCTCGCCTCGTGTCTTTCGACCGAGAGAATGTGAAGACCTCCCAGTGTCTTCACCTTTTCCTTTTCCGAATCGCAGATCGATTTGGCCTCGAAAAGTGCTTCCTCGTACTGCTTGGGCTCCGCCTCGTCGGGCTCGATCCTAAACTCCTTCCTCAGAATATCCCTCGCAAGAAACTCCGGGTTTCCACCGAGCAGTATGTCCGTTCCCCGCCCCGCCATGTTGGTCGCTATCGTTATTGCTCCCACCCTGCCCGCCTGGGCCACGATTTCGGCCTCCTTCCCGTGCTGCTTGGCGTTCAGTATGCTGTGGCGAAGACTTATCTTCTCAAGGTAGGCACTCAGTTTTTCCGACTGCTCGATCGAGGAGGTGCCGACGAGCACCGGCCGGCCGGCGGAATTCATTTCCTCTATCTCGGCGCACGCGGCGTTGAACTTCTCGCGCTCGGTCTTGTAGACAACGTCGTTGTGGTCCTTTCTTATAAGCGGCTTGTGGGTCGGTATCACGGTGACGTCAAGATCGTATATGTGCTTGAACTCAAATGCCTCGGTGTCGGCGGTACCGGTCATCCCGGCAAGCTTCCTGTACATCCTGAAATAGTTCTGGATGGTTATGGTGGCCATAGTCTGGTTCTCGCTTTCGATTTCAACCCCTTCCTTGGCCTCAACCGCCTGATGAAGCCCGTCGCTCCACCTGCGCCCGGGCATGAGCCTCCCCGTGAACTCATCGACTATCACCACCTTTCCGTCCTGCATCATGTAGTCAACGTCGCGGCTGAAAAGGCTGTGGGCCTTTAGGGACTGGTTCACGTGGTGGAGAACCTTGAGGTTTACGGGGTCGTAGAGGTTCGGGATGTCAAGGGCCTTCTCCACCTTGGAGACTCCCTCTTCGCTGAGGTCCGCCTGTCTTGTCTTTTCGTCCACCGTGAAATCGCTTTCCCTGGAGAGTCTCTTTACCACCCTGTCCACATCGTAGTAAAGATCTGTAGAGTCTTCGGAAGGTCCAGAAATTATAAGCGGGGTCCTAGCCTCGTCTATGAGAATGCTGTCTACCTCGTCCACTATGGCGAAATTGTGGTCGCGCTGAACGTAGTCCTCAAGGGAAAACTTCATGTTGTCGCGCAGGTAGTCGAAGCCGAACTCGTTGTTCGTGCCGTAGGTAACATCCGCCCCGTAGGAATCCTGCCTGGAAGAGGGCTCGAGGTAGGTCTTGAAGGAATTTATTATCTCGAGATTTTTTTCGGGAAGAATGTCGCTTGAGATGTACTCGTTCGGCCACGCGGTGAGGTTTTTCTCTATGGACTCTTCGGCCCGTTTCGGATCTTCCCAGGCAAGCACGTAGGAGGCGTCGTGATTTATAACCCCGACTTTCATGTCGAGAACCATGAAAATCGGCGACATCCAGGCGGCGTCTCTCGCGGCAAGGTAATCGTTTACCGTAACCAGGTGGGAGCCGAGTCCCGTGAGGGCGTTTAGGTAGAGTGGCAGGACGGCTACCAGAGTCTTTCCTTCCCCGGTTCTCATCTCGGCTATTCTTCCCTTGTGAAGAACTATCCCCCCTATCATCTGGACGTCGAAGTGCCTCATGGCTATCGTCCTCCTCGACGCTTCCCTTACGGCGGCGAAAGCCTCGGGCAGGATCTCCTCGAGGACCTGCTCCATCTCCGCGAAATATTTCTCGTCGGCAAGGTTTCCGTTTGGGCCGAGGCGAGAGCGGATCAGTTCCCGGAACTGCGCGGTTTTAGCGCGAAGCTCCTGGGTCGGAACCTCGATCAGGGTTTCTTCAAGGGCGTTTATCCGCTCGGCGAGGGTGCCGAGCTTTTTTACTTCCCTCTCGTTCTGCGAGCCGACTATTTTTTTTAGCACGTAAGAAATCATGCGCCGAAACGGTCTCCTTTACTGCCGGATCCCGGAAAATCCGGGGACAGCTCTCCTAAAACAGTGTAATAATCCGTGGGAAATAGACAAGGGATGTCTTCCGGGACGGCTTCAGGCTGCATCAAGCTTTACGCTTACCACCCTTGACGCGGCAGTGCCGTCTGTGGTTATGCCTATAAGCGCGTGAGCTTCGTGCATAGTAGTTCTGTTATGGGTGATAACGGCCACCTGGGAGTGGGTGGAGATCTCGCTGAGGATCTTGTTGAACCTCACGGTGTTCACCTCGTCAAGAGCGGCATCTATTTCATCGAGGAAAACAAAGGGCACGGGCTTTACCAAGCACGCGGAGATTATGACCGCTATGGCTGAGAGGGCCTTTTCTCCTCCCGAGAGCAGGTTTATGGGCTGAAATCTTTTTCCTCCGGGCCTTATCATGACCTCCACCCCGGTTTCAAGCATGTTAGCGGGGTTTGTAAGCTCAAGGCGCGCCTCCCCGTTTTCGAAAAGCTTGGCGAAGGTCTCGCTGAACTTTTTGTTCACGGTCTCAAACGCCTCCTGGAACCTCGAAATCGACTCCCTGTCGAGTTTCCTTATCGCGCTCTCAAGGTAATCAAGCGCCCGGGCGAGGTCGTCGGTCTGGCGCTGGAGAAAACCGTTTCTCTCCTCAAGCTGCTCGTATTCCTCGGGCGCGAGCAGGTTTACGGGACCGAAATTCTCTACGCGGCGGCGAAGCCCCTTAAGCTCCCTCTCCCCCTCGGGTATCGAAACGGAGGAGGGGTCCGGCTTCTCGAAGGTGTCGGAGGGCTCTTCGCCGAATGCCGAGTCATACTGTTCGCTCAGATACTTAAACTCATCTTCCGCGCGCTCAAGCTGCGCCTGCGCCGAGGCAAGCCGTTCCCTGCTTGAGGAAAGCTCTGTGGAAGCGGCCTCGAACTCCTCCTCGCCTCTCTCAAGCTCCTGCGCGCAACGCGACACTTTTTCCCTGAGCTCCCCGAAGGATTCCTCTCTTAGGCCGAGGTCGCGGGAGATCTTCTCAAATTCCTCTTCTGACTCGCGCCCTGAAAGGGCAAGTGCCTCCCCCTCGCGGTTTTTAAGCTCGATGTCCTTTCTTCTGAGCGAAAGCTTCTCGTTTATTACGGCCTTTATTCTTTCGGCCTCGGATATCTCGTACTCAAGGGCCCTTTCCCTCTCAAGAACCCCGGCGTTATCTATCCTGAGTTTCGTGATTCTCTCCTGAAGCGCGTTCTCCTCTTCCGCAAACTCAAGGACCCGTTTTTCTATCTCCCCGTACTTCGACTCGAGGGCGCCCCTTTGAGCGTCAAGCTGCTCTATAAGCGACCCCATTTCCTCAACTGTGCGGTTTTTGCTCCCGAGCTTGCGCTCAAGATCCTCGCGCTGGGCCTCCAGGCTCTCGATTCTCATCCCAAGCTCCTCTATCCTGGCCTCCACGCTTGAGCGGTCCTTTACATTTTCAACCGAGCTTATCTCGCAGCGCCGGAGAAGCTCCTCGACTTCCGCGCGGCGGCCCTCAAGTGTGTCCATCTCCTCGCGAAGCGACTTGCATGCGGCTTCCGATTCCGCAACATCGGCGGAGAGGGCTTGCGTCTGTTCCTCAAGCTCCTCTATCTCCCTTTTTCTCTCAAACACGCCCGCCGAGGATTTTCCGCCGGTTATGGCTCCCTGGGAATCGACGTAGTCTCCTTCAAGGGTGGCGAAGCACGCCCCGTTGCCCGTGCGGCTTTTAAGCTTGATAGCTTCCCTGAGGTCGGAAGTGACGTAGACCTCCTGAAGCATCGAGTTTACAAGGGTTTTCTCTATCACCTTCACGTCGAGGAGGCTGTTGAGCGACTTGGCGTCCGGCTTGGCGTGGCCGTTGCCCGGGCCGTTTCCGTTGCCTGTGCCGTTTCGCGCGAACCGGTCCGTGGCCGGTATGAAGGTTCCCCTTCCCGCGTCAAATTCCCTCAGAAGCTCAACGGCGGCAACCGCCTCGGTGCTTCCCTCGACCACTATCCAGTTAAGTTTCTCCCCGAAGGCCGCCTCTACCGCCCTTTCGTAGTTTCTCGGAACGGAAACGAAGTCGGAAACCACCCCGAGCACGCCCCTCTGCTTGCGCTCGAGCACGAACTTCCGCGTGGCGTCGGGAAGCCACTCGTAATTGCTCTGTATTCTGTTAAGGGCCTCCATTCTCGAGGCGCAGTCTTTTTTGCGGCCCTCAAGGCTTCTCAGTTCCCCGAGTTTTTTCTCGTGCTCAACCCTGAGGTCATAAAGACGCGAATCGACTTCCTCTTTTTCCTTGGCACTAGAGGTGAACTCGCTTTTTATTTCTCCCTCCAGGCGTAGAAGCGAAGCAAGCTTCCCCTCGTACTCAAGCTTTTCAACTTCCAGGGCGGAGAGCTCCCCGTCAAGAGCGTCTTTTTTCTCCGAAAGTTCCTCAAGCTCCTTCGAGAAGGCTCCTACCGTGCTTCCGATCGAGCTTCTCCTGGTCATAACGTCCGAGAGACTGTTCCCCGTTTCCTCGAGCTCCTTTTTGCTGTGCTCCCATTCGCTCTTAAGAGCCGCGAGGTTCTGCTCCTCCCGCAAAATCTCCTCGGAAGCAGAAAGGCGGCTGCTTTTAAGTTCGCCTGACTGGCGCTCGGCGCGGCTGCTTTTTGCCTCCATGTCCGAGATCTCGCGCCCCAGGCTCTCTATCTCGGCTTCTATGTTCTCCACGTAGCCAGAAATCCCGGCGATCTCCCGTTCAATCGAGGCCCTTCGGTATTCGTTTTCCTTTCTCTGCGCCCGAAGCTCGTATATTTCCTTCTCAAGGGATCCAAGTTCCCGGCCCGAAACGGAATTTCTCTCCCTGGCGCTCTGAAGAGATTCCTGCTTTTCCTCCTTTCCGGCCTCGGCCGAGAGGACCATTTGCTCCGCGCCCTGCCTTTTCTCAAGAAGCGTTTTCCTTCGTTCCTCGGAGTTTGCGAGCTTGGCCGAGAGGATATCGAATTCAAGCGAGCGGGCCCGCCCGGTAAGCTCCTCGTATTCCCTGGCGCGCTTTGCCTGCAGGGCCACCTCCTCAATGCGGTCCGACACCTCCCGCTTCATGTCCAGAACGCGCGTGAGGTTCTCCTTGGTCGACTCTATCCTGCTTCGGGTCTCCTTTCTCCTCAGCTTGTACTTTTCGATTCCCGCGACTTCCTCTATGAACTTTTTTTTCTCTTCGGGTTTCGACATTATGAAGGACTCTATCTGACCCTGCTCGACGATTGAGTAGGCCCTCGCGCCCATTCCGGTGTCGAGAAGCATCTCTGTTATGTCCTTGAGGCGGCACTTGACCCCGTTTATGCTGTATTCGCTCTCTCCCGAGCGGTAGAGCTTCCTTCGGATCCTGACTTCCTCGAAACCGAAGCCCTCTACCCCTTCAAGCACCAGGGACACGTCGGCCATGCCCAGGGGCTTGAGCTCTGCGCTCCCGTTGGAGATAACGTCTTCCATGCCCCCTGCGCGAAGCTGTCTCGGGTTATGTTCGCCGATTACCCACCTGATGGCGTCTAGGATGTTGGATTTTCCGCAGCCGTTTGGACCGACTATGGCGGTTATACCCTCGGAGAAGTCTATCTTCGTCTTCAGGTAAAAAGATTTAAAACCTGCTATTTCAAGCGCTTTAATTCTCATGGGAGAACCGCGACCCGGTACAGCGACGACATTTATGTGCGCCGCTTCCCGCTTTGCGTAAAAACCCCTGCCGCAACAGGGAAATTAAAACTCCCGCGTCCATTGTAGAAGCCCTGACGGGGCCAGAATCCTGAAGAAGGCCGCCGGGATATATCTTCGGCGGTAGGTGAAAAAAGATTCCTTGTCAATCATGGTCTTCCGGTCAATATAGATTATACCATAAATCCGGAAATATATGCAAATTCTTGGGCGGGGGCTCACCTTCTCTGGGAAAGGAGGTTCTTGTTGGGAGAAATTTTGGAGCTTTCTCTCAGCTTCTCAAGCAGGCGTTCAACCACAAGCGCTTTGCGCGCCGAGACCTCTTGTCGCCTGAAAGAGTCCTTTTCCAGCCCGAAGGCCCCGCTGTCTACGGGCTTTGTCTCGGCAAGCGACACTATGTAAAAAGTCTCCCCGGAGCGGTAGACGCGATCCGGGGTGGATCGGTCGCTCCTCAGCCCGAAGACATCTGATATGAAATCCCCGGATTCAACCCCGAGAGGATTCTCTGACCTCGAGAAAAAGCCGGTCTGCTCCACCACGTGGTCAAGAGACCTCGCGGCCGCCGCGAAGCCCTTGGCCGAAGCTTTTATTTTTCCGAGGTCGTCCCCGGCGGTTTCCCTGGCCCGCTCGACGGCTTTTTCCTTATTAAGAGCCCCGAGAATCTCCCCTCGCGCGGATTCAATCCCCGAGCGTCTCGAGCGCTCAACGTGGGTTACCTCGAAAAACCAGGTGAAATCCCGTAGAACCACGTTTGCGAGCCTGTTTTTCTTAACCGAAAAGGCCTCTCTTCTTATGGCCCCGGGAACGTCTCCACCCGCACCCCCGAGCGTGAACTCCGCGGTTTCTCGCACCTCAAGCGAACTTTTCTCGGAAAGAAGGTCTGATAGGGAGCGTTTTTTTCGGTTTTCCGCAAGGAACCGGTCATAGAGAAGGGACGCCTTCCCGTCCACAAGCTGCTTCCTTATCTCCTCCTTTGCTCTGTCAAACGGTTTCGGAGCCCCGTCGGAGGCAAACTCCTCGGGGTATGTCTTGTAGTATGCCTCGATTTCCTCGTCCGAGACCTCGGCATCCCCGGCAAAATCCCCCGGAGCAAGCTTGACGTAGCGGGCCTTTCTTTTCTCGGGCTCCCAGAAAAGATCTGCGTTCGCCCTGTAATACCGGGCGATTTCCTCTTCGCTTGCCTCATGGCCTTCGGTGTAGTCCTCAGCAGCGAACGAGACGTAGTAAAGATCGATTTCCTCTTCGCGCGTCCTGTAGATGCTTAAAAGCTCCTCGTCGCTTGCCGTTACCGAGCTGTCAAGAACCGAAATGAGCTTCGCTATCAGCAAATCCTCCCTGTAGGAATCCTCAAAATCCTTCACCGTGCGGTTAAGTCCCCTAGAGATAAAGTCCCTGTAGCGCTCAAAACCCACGAAAGCTCCGTCAACCTGGAAACCGGGGTCGTTTCTTATTGCGTCCGAAAGTTCCTCCTGGCTTACCCTGATTCCGAGCTCCTCCGCCTTCTGGGCAAGCAGCTTCCTGTTAACCAGGGAGTCGATCACGGTAAAATTCACGTATTCCACAAGCTCGTCCGATATTTTCTGGTCGCTTCGGCGCAGGCGGTCAAGCATCGAGTCTCTGAGGTTATAGAACTGCGCGATGGAAACCTTGTCTCCGTTCACCTCGACCGCTACTCCGCCGCTTGGACCCCGCCCGCCGATGCTTATTCCTCCCACGTATCCGAAACCTATAACGAAGGTAAGGGCAAGCAGCAAAAGCAGCGCCCTCGTGAGAAAGTTCTGCTTGTTTTTTATGATATCAAACGCCAACGGGGTTTCCCTTGAAAAGACGAACTAAACTCTATACAAGCCGGTATCAACTTGCAAGCCTTCCGCGCGGGCCGCGCGGCCTCCCGGCTTGACACGGATAAGGCGCTCAAATAGCTTACAGGTGAAATGCCCGGGGGCATGACAAAACTCAGATGATAACTGCGCTTGGCGGCGGAAGCGGAGCCGCGAAATTCCTTAAGGGACTCACGGGAGTAATTTCCCCATCGGAACTCACCGTAATAGTTAACACGGCGGATGACATGGACCTTTACGGAATGAGGGTCTCCCCGGACATAGACACCATAATCTACAGGCTTTCGGGAAACATAGACGAGAAAAAGGGGTGGGGGCTCCGCGGCGACACGTTCGAGGTTCTGGGCGCCGCCGCGAGATTCGGTTTCCCGACATGGTTCGGACTCGGCGACAGGGACCTCGCAACCCACCTGTTCAGAAAGGCCGTAATCGACGCGGGCGGAACCCTGAGCGAATCCACGGCCAGGATAGCGCAGCGCTTCGGCCTGGGGGAGATGCGCATACTGCCCATGAGCGACGACAGGGTCGAGACGTGGATAGAGACTGACGAGGGCGAGATGCACTTTCAGGAATACTACATAAAGCACGCGATGCGTCCCGGGGTGCAGGGGGTCAACATAAAGGGCGCGCGCGAGGCCGCTCCCGCCCCGGGAGTTCTCGACTCGATAGATGGCGCCGACATGGTGATCATATGCCCGAGCAACCCCATAATCAGCATAGGACCCATACTCGAGGTAGGGGGAGTGATGGAAAGGCTCGTCGGCGCACCGGGACTCAAGGTGGCCGTAAGCCCCCTTATGCGCGGAAAGCCCCTTAAGGGCCCCGCCGACAAGCTGATGAAAGGATTGGGGATGGAGGCCTCCTCGACACAGGTGGCGAGGCTTTACGCCGATTTTCTTGACGTGCTCGTAATCGACCGCTCGGATGCGGCGGAGGCGGCCAGCATAAAATTGCTTGGAGTAAAGGTTTTCGTTACGGACACGGTGATTCCCGACGAGCAAAGCTCAAGGCGCCTTTCGCGGGAAATTCTTGATTTTACAGAATCTCTGGGACGGCGGCGCACTTCGCCCTAGGAAACGATCAGGAATCCTCTTTTTCTTTTCTCTGCGGCTCGTAGGGTACGATGCTGTAGAAGAAAAACTGGGGTATCCCCTTTACTTCCGCTGAATCGCAGCTTGTCTGTATCTTTACGGCATGGTTCATGACCACGGTGTTTATGCTGTAAACCATGGTTTCTCCCTCGACTCCGAACTCAACCGCGGTATAGTCCTCGTTGTCCTTCTCGAATTCCCACTTTATGTCGTAAATGCCGAGTTTCTGTATCTCTTTTCTCAAAAAATAGTCAGAAACCTGCGAAGTCGGGGAATAACACGACCTTCCCCTGTAGCAGTCAAGAAAAATCTCGCCGCGAAGATGAGAGGAGAGGACATCCTCTAGGTTCTCGCCGTTTACCCTTCCGTAGTATACGCCCTCGGGAAGCATGACGAGATTGGCGGCGAAACGGTGGGCCCCTACGTGGGTGGTTCTCCACGCGGAAATTCCCTCTTTTTTCAGAAGTTCCTTGTAGATTCCTGATCCCGCGACCGCGCAGCAGTTATCGCGGGCCCCGTGGGTGCAGACCAGAACGAGCTTTTCCCCGCAGGAGAATTTCTCTATCTCCCCGGTGCGGACAAGCTCTGGAAGATCTATCGAGAGAATATCCTCGTAGCGCTCTATTTCGAACCTGTAGAGCTTCGGGGAGGACTCAGAAGAGTGGGCGTAGTAAAAAGCGGGGTTTTTCTTGACCGGACGCTGCCCTCCTATAAATTGAATCCTTGATTCCTCAAAGGACGAAAGAAACCCTCCAAGATGCTCCTTTACCTCCTCTGGAAGCGCACTTTCCGGAAAAGCGTCCCTTTTCCATATCCCCGAGTACTCGAGCAAAAACCAGTTTTTTACCTCGAGAGCGGTTCCGTAGAGGTGCTCTCCGCTTTGGGAGGACATTTCGGAACATGTAAGCGTTTTTTCATCGGCCATCTTATCCTCCAGTATCCTGCTTGCTGTTTTTTTCCCTGAGCGCCGTGAGGAACTCCCCCTTGGGAACCAGATAAAAGAATTTCCCCCAGTTTTTCATCACCCCGGCGTGGCGGGATGCGTCTTTTCCCTCCCCCCAGAAAAGGTCGACCCGCCGCGCACCCTTTATCGCTCCCCCGCTGTCGTGGTTTACCACGAAGCGGGAAACCGGCTTCCACTGCGACGGCTCAACCGAAGAGGAGGTTTCGAAAACCGGACGTTCGAACTCCATGAACGCCAGGGACCCCTTGGGGAAAAAAGCCTTGTCCGTCGCTATCGTGCGGCCGTCTACGACTTCGGTTCCGAACGACGTCTGGGGTTTTCCGGGAAGTCTTCGGAAAAAAATATAACTGGGGTTTTTGTAAAGGACCTTCATTCTCTCCGCGTAGGAAAGGGATCTTAGGTGATTTTCTATGGCCCAGAGACTCATTTTCTCCCTCGGGATCCACTCGAAAAGAAATTTCCCTATGGCAACGTAGTCATGCCCGTTCTGGGCGGCGTACCCTACGACCCGCTCCTCTCCATCGGCGAACCTTATCTTGCCCGAGCCCTGGACCTGAAGAAAAAACGCATCGACGGGGTCAACCCAGGCGATTTCAAGCTTTTTCCCCCTGAGTCTCCCCCCGGAATCGATTTCGCTTCGGGAATAATAGGGAACTAGCTCGGAAGTCCTGCCCGGCCCCCCAGGGTTTATCCTCCCGTAAAGGGTCTGAAGCTTTCCCCGGGCGATCTTGTCGTCCTCAAGAAACGAAAATCTCTCGAACCGCTCAATGAACCTGTCTATACCGAGGCGCACCAAATCGCCGGGAACCCTGTAAAGAGGGTGGGTGTGCTCCGGGTTCCTGGCGCGGGAAGCGGAAAGCACGGGAGAGAAGTAAGAGGTTATGAAAACCTTGCCCCAGGGCTTTCCCGGAAAACCGTAGAAATCAAAATTCTTCCTCACGTCCTTTATGAAATCGTCCTTGCTAACGCCCGCTTCAAGCTTGGCAAGAAGATAATTGAGCGCCAGAGCGTAATCCCCCGCGGAGATGGTCTTCTGCCCGAAAACAAGCTGAGAGTCCTTTGTCCGGGAAAGTTTCTCAACGCTTGCGCCTATGGATTCCTCAAGCCCCTCGGGGAAAAGATCGTCGTCCATCTCGGGAACGACGGGAACCGGGCGCATGGACTCGGGTCCAGGAATCTCGGGGGGTCTTTCGCAGGAGAGATAGAGAAAAAGCGAAAAGACAGCTAAGAGAATGCCCACGGCTTTTGAGTTCATTTCGACCTGTTAGTTAAAAAATATGCGACGCGAAACGCCGGCGCATCAGAATAAATTTATACCCTGTTAGGGGCGGCTTACGCAAAAAACCCCGGGCAGCGGGCAGGAATCCCGCGTCCCGCGCCGCCGCCACGGTCAATATTTTTGCGAAAAGACAAGGTAAAATAGAGGTTTCAGGGCGGCTGGGTCACGGCCGTCCGCAATTTTTCACAATCTGCAGGCGAAAAAATGAAGCGGAAATTTCTTGGCATAGATATAGGGGGAACCAACCTCAGGGGAAAGATCATCTCCGAGGAGGGAGATGTGCTTGGGGAGGGGAAAACCCGCTCGGACGCCCATATGGGCATCTCATCGCTCATGGAGAACCTGGCCGGTTTCGTAAAAGGATTCTCCAAGGAAGAGATATCGGCAATAGGGATAGGGGTGCCGGGAACAGTTGACCGAAGAGATGGCACGCTTGTTCATGCCCCGAACATAGCCAACACGAGGAATTTTCCGTTTACAGAGGCCCTCTTGGAGAGAATCGGGACTGAAACGCCCGTTTTTATTGAAAACGACGCATCCTGCGCAGCCCTTGGGGAATACCGGGCAGGTGCGGGCAGAGGCTCCGATTCAATGGTAATGATAACCCTGGGGACCGGATTTGGAGGCGGGATAATCCTCGATGGCAAGCTCTGGTCGGGAGAGGACGGCTTTGCCGGGGAACTGGGACACATGACTATTGACCCGTCAGGACCCGAGTGCGCATGCGGGGGAAGAGGATGTGTCGAAACCTACGTTTCGCAGGTAGCGATAAAGAGGATTGTCCGCGAGCGCCCGGAGTTCGGCGAAAAACTGGCCGGCACCGAAGAATCGGCCATCCCCGAACGCCTGGCGGAACTTGCCCGCGAAAAAGACCCGGAAGCCGTCTCCGTATGGAACGATTTCGGGGCGAACCTCGGGGTGGCAATATCGATTCTCGTAAACGTTCTGGACGTAAAGACGGTGGTTGTCGGCGGGGGGCTTTCAAACGCGTGGGAACTGTTTATCGGTAAAACCCTCGAGGAAGCCAAAAGAAGGTGCCTTGGCGGGGCGGCGGGAAAGCTAGAGATAAGAAGGGCCGCTCTGGGAGACGACTCCGGGGTCCTGGGGGCATGCTACGTGGCCAAAAGCGGACTCGGAGAGAGCTCCTAGGGCGCTTCCGGACTTCTAACCGCAAGATCGAGCAACTTCTGCGAAGCTCCGCAAATTCTTACCCTAAGCCACGGCCCTTTCGTCTTATCCGCCCTGAACCTGTTGTCCGTTCTTAGCCCAACCACCCAGATTATTCCGTCGCGGGTTTCTAGGACCGGCACTTTTTTTCTGAGGAACCTCGGTATTTTTTCGTCAATGAAAAAATCCTTTAGCTTCTTGGCCCCCTTCATTCCGAGCGGCACGAACCTGTCTCCTTCGGAAAAGCTCCTGAGCGTTATGGGAAAACCGACTTTTTCGGGCGGAAAATACCCTACGTCCGCCGCGCCCCAGAGAGAAACATCGTCTGTAAGTTCAACTTTTATCTCAAGATCCGGGGAGACCCTGTGGATTCCGTGGTTATTTATCTCGGTTGCAGGGAGTTCGCGGAATTTCTCTTCGCACACGAAAAAGAAAGCCCCGTGGCCTGCGTGAAAAACCACTCCGCCGGGAAGATTCACCTCTGCCGAGGCCTCCCCGGAGCACATAACCTCGTCAATCGAGAAAAGGTGCTTGGCGGAAACCGAGTTAAGGTCCCTTTTTACCGCCAGAATCGATTTTCTCATTACGGAGAACCTGATCGCCAACGGTTCTCGAAGAAGTTTCTCCACATCCCCGAGCACCCCTCCACCCGCGACGCGGACGATTTTTCCGAACTTCTTCTCGGCCTCGGCCGAAATAAAATCCGCTTCCGCCGCACAGACAGCGGCCACGCGGGAGAGAACCTGCTCGACGGCCGGATTGTAGCTCTCAAGCAGGGGAATGAGTTCGTTTCTTACCCTGTTTCTCAGAAACTCATCCGAACTGTTGGTTGAATCCTCCCTCCAAGACACGCCCTTTGACCGCAGATACTCCCTGGCCTCGAGCTTGGTGACGTTTATCAGCGGGCGTATTATGTTGCCGACCGAGGGCCTTATCCCGGCAAGGCCCTGGGAACCGCTTCCCCTTATGAGCCTCATTATGACCGTCTCCGCCTGGTCGTTAAGCGTGTGCGCCGTGGCGATTCTCTGGGCTGAGCGCTTTGCGAGAACATCGTTGAAAAACCTGTAGCGAAGCTCCCTTGCGGCATCTTCCAGGGAGAGCCCGTGTTCTCTCCTGAATCCCTCGGTGTCGACCCGCACGCATTCAAACGAAAGATCAAGCCGTTCGGCCGCTTCCCTCACGAACTCGGCGTCTTGGTCGGATTCTGAGCCTCTGAGCCCGTGATTAACGTGGGAAACGATCACGTCGATATCCGGATAAAACTCCCGCAGGTCCCAAAGAGCGAAGAGAAGCGCCATGGAGTCTGACCCTCCGGACACACCCGCGACAACCACGTCCCCGGGACTAAGCATCGCACGGGAGTCAACCGTTTTTCTTATATTGCTCAGAAACATCCGAATCGCTCTGGGAAATCCCGGCGGAAACTATAAGCCGAAACGCATCTTCCACGGAAATATCCAGTTCCCGCAGGTCCTCTTCCGGAACCATGATGTAAATACCACTTGTGGGATTCGGCGTCGTGGGGACAAACAGGCTTACGAGCTTGCGGTCGGTGGTGTTGTGGCCCTTTCCGGCCTCCGTAACTCCCGTTACGAAGGCTATGGCGTGAATTCCCTTTCTCGGGTACTCGACCAGCACGACCCTTTTCATGCTCTGCATCTGGGAGGTGAAAAAAAGCGTCTGCACTACCTGCTTCACGCTCACGTAGAAGGTTCTGGCAAGCGGAATCTTAGAGATAAGCGACTCACCGAACAGAAGCATCCTTCTGCCGACGAAGTTCCTGGTCACGGCGCCCAGGAAGATGATCAGCAGCAGGGTGGCCGCGATCCCTATCACGAAAGATATTCCCTGGAACACGTAAGGCGGGACGTCTATGAAGTGGCGGAGCACCCCGGCGGGGCCGGTACTGAAAAAGAAGAGCATCCACTTTATCAGCTTGTAGAGAACGAAAATGGTCACCCCGAAAGGAACGATAATCAGGATGCCGGCAATGAAGCTCTGCTTGAGAAAGGAAGATTGGGGCGTTTTTGGTTCTGCTATTTTAATCACCCTGTTTCTGGTCAATCTTTTTCCTGAGAAACCTGCTGGGTTTGAAAACGACCGTGAGGCGGGAAGGGATGCTTACTTCCTCTCCCGTGGAGGGGTTTCTTCCTATCCGGGACTTTCTTCTCGTGACCTTGAAGGTTCCGAATCCGGGGAGTTTCACCTCTTCGCCAGCCATAAGCTCCTCTCTCATAAGATCGAAGAAAAAGTTGACTATTTCAGCAGATTCTCTTCTTGAAAACCCTATTTCCGAGTACAAAACACCCGCCAGATCCTTCTTCGTCATCAAAAGCCCCCTTTTTTAGACCGAACGCAATTCGGCTCCTATACTTTCTTGTAAACTTCTGAGAACGTGCTGCTGAACCCTGTTCGCGTCCTCGTCGGTAAGGGTCTTTTCCCTGTTTCTAAGAATCAGGGACAGCGCAACGCTCTTTTTTCCTTCCTCAAGGGAATTCCCCCTGTAAACGTCAAACACCCAAGCGTTCTCTATTATACCAGAATTAGCCTTTTTTATAACCGAAAGAATTTCCCGCACCGGAACCACCTCGTCAACCACAAGCGCTATGTCACGGCGAAGAGAAGGGAATTTTGGAAGCGGGGAGAATTTTCTCTCAAGGCTTGTGTAGACAACCGAGAGAAAAGACAAGTTGAGTTCAAGCACGTACACGCTCTCGCCTATCTCAAGTTTCTCCAGAAGATGCGGGTGAAGCTCCCCGACCACCCCCAGAACGTTTCCGTCAATCAGAACTGCGGAAGATTTTCCCGGCCACAGAAATCCATGGTCGGAGGAAACCGGCCCGAACTCTACCCTGGAATCAACCGAAAGAACCTCCAGGCTTCTTTCAAGCACGCTCTTGATGTCGAAGAAATCGAATTTTTCCCCGTCCCATATCTCAGGAGCCCTTTTCCCGGTCGCAATCGCCGCGAACTTCTTTACTTCGTTTGGCAGCTGGTCCATGTTCTTGGGATAAAAGACCTTGCCGGACTCGAAAAGTCTTACGTCCTGGTTCTGTCTTGAAAGGTTGAGTTTCACGTTTCTCACCAAAGAAGGAATAAGGCTCACCCTCATTTCCGAAAGTTCCTGCGATATCGGGTTCATGATCCTCATCGACTCCTCAAGTCCGAATGTCCTGAGAAGTTCCGGAGACTCGAAGCTGTAGTTTATGGCCTCTAAAAAACCATAGGAAACGAAAATGTCCCTGAGCCTTTTTTCCATGACGGTGATAACGCTGGGCTTCTTGGCTACCATGGGAACCTCCGGAAGGACGGAGGGAATGTTGTCATAGCCCAGAAGACGGGCAACTTCCTCGACTATATCCACCTCGCGCTCTATGTCCACCCTGAAAGTCGGAACCCGAAGCAAAAGCGCGTCGGCGGAGAGGCTGAGAACCTCGAACCCAAGGCCTTCAAGAAGCCCCGCTATCTCGTGGGAATCGGTCGATATGCCGACCAGACCGCAGACTCTGTCAACTGAAAGGGAAATCTCTCTGGGGCTCACCGGATCGGGATATACGTCAATAACCCCTCCGGCGATTGTTCCTCCGGACAGGCGGCTTATAAGCTCGGCCGCACGGTCAAGCGCGAATGAAACGTTGTTTATGTCAATACCCCTTTCAAACCTGCTCGAAGATTCACTCTTAAGGCCGGTTCGCTTGGATGTTTTCCTTATGCCCACAGGCGAAAAATAGGCCGACTCGAGAAGAACGCTGCTCGTCGTATCCCCTATTTCGGTGTCGGCGCCGCCCATGACTCCGGCAAGCGCGACGGGGCGGTCCCCGCTGCAGATAAGCAGATCCTCGCCGAGCAGTTTTCTCTCAACACCATCAAGCGTTTCTATCATTTCTCCGTCTCTGGCTTTTCTGACGGAAACCCGGCCCTGGTCAAGTTTATCGTAATCAAAAGCGTGAAGCGGCTGCCCTTGTTCAAGCAAAACGAAGTTCGTAACGTCTACGACATTGTTAACGGAGCGGATTCCGCAGTACTCAAGTCTTTCCTGAAGCCACGCGGGAGAAGGTCCGATTCTGACTCCTTCAACGAGCCGGCAGCAGTATCTGGGGCATGCTTCCGGATCCTCAACCTCCACCGCAACCCTTCCAGAGATGCTCTCTCCCTGCTCTTTTACAGAGAAACTCGGTTTCTGAAGGTTCTCACCCAGTATTGCCGACACTTCTCTTGCGACCCCGAAAATACTCATACAGTCAGGACGGTTAGGAGTAATTCCAACCTCGAAGATAACGCCGTCAAAGCCGATCTCATCACTCATGCTGGTTCCAAGCTCGGCTTTGGGGGAAAGAATCATTATCCCGTCCTCGCCGCCTGAGAGGCCCATCTCATCGGCGGAACACAGCATCCCTTCCGAAGTTTCACCACGGATCTTGGAGCGCTTTATCTTGATACCTTCGGGAAACTTCGAAGTGGCTGGAAGAGTGGTCCCCGCCTTGGCAAAAGCAACCTTGTCCCCCTTCTTCATGTTGTCCGCGCCGCAGACGACCACGTAGCGGGTCTCTCCGTCCGTAACGTCGCAGATGCTGAGTCTGTCGGCATTCGGATGCTTTTCGATGCCGTTTATCTGAGCAACGCTCACATCGGCAAGCGCCTTGCCCTTGTCCTCAAGGGCCTCGAGCTCCAAACCGGCCATAGTGAGCATTTCACCCAGTTCTTCTGGAGAAACGTCGATTTTTAAGTAGTCAGTAAGCCATCCAAGAGGAAAAATCATAAATTCACCCGGCGAGTTAGATTACACGGTATAAAAAACCGGTCAATAGTTAACCCGCTGAAAACAAAAGACTATTTTTAAAAGAAAAGGAATAAGCCCCGAGTGAGTGCGGCGAAAATCCGGCCGGGAGCAGGACTGGCTGGTGCCATCCGCGGGATCTTAACCGTACGTGCAGACAAAACGCCGACGTCTTGGCAAGCGAAGAAGCATGTCTGTGCGGGGAATTTTCCGCAAAGCTTTACGACTGTTAATAAATCATTAGGAATCCGTTTGGAATTCCTTAATTAGCTGATATGAAACACTTTTTCGTGTTGATAAATTGTGAATGGAATTTTCCGAATGCCAAAGACTATAATCTAACTGCCTTAAATCACTTAATAATTTTAAAAACAGCCCGATCCCTCCTTTTTATCCCACCGAGTACTCTGTGAAATGTTTGGGAACTATATACTTAAGTTGACAAACTCCTTTTATCATGTTACACTCTTTATTATACAAGATAAGGAGAAGCAAATGCCAAAGAAACCAAAAAGACAAAAACTTTCCCTGTACGAACTTCTTGAATACTTCGATACGGAAGAAAAAGCCATGCGTCATATTGAAGAAGTACGGTGGGAAGGTAACAGGACTTGCCCTCGGTGCGGTTCCGTTGAAACCACTGAATCAAGCCATAAGAAAATGCCCTACTGGTGTGGGGTATGCCGTAAGTACTTCAGTGTCCGTACCGGAACCTTAATGGAAGAAAGCAGACTTCCCTACCGTAAATGGTTAACGGCTATATACCTTATGGGAACATCCTTAAAAGGCGTGTCCAGTACGAAGCTAGCCAATGACATAGGCATTACCCAGAAGTCGGCTTGGTTCCTTGCTCACCGTATAAGACAAGCGTGGGACGAAAACGCAAGACAGTTTTTCGGTTCGGTAGAGATTGACGAAGCTTATCTCGGCGGACTGGAAAGAAACAAACATGAGAAGAAGAAACGTAATTCAGGTCGTGGTCCTTCGGGCAAGAAACCGGTTATAGGTTTCAAGGAACGTGGAAGCAAGAAGGTTAAGGCCGTAACCGTGGACAGTACGGATCAGGGGACTGTAGCAAGAATAGTTATAGAGAATGTTTCACGCAGTACCAACATATATACGGACGAAGCCGCCATGTATTCAATACTGACGCACTTGGGGTATGAACACTGCAAGGTTAACCACAAGAGCGGAGAATACGTCAAAGGCGAAGCCCATACAAACGGCGTGGAATCCTTCTGGGCTTTACTGAAGCGTGGGTACTACGGTGTTTATCACAGGATGTCGGTAAAGCACCTTCAAAAATACGTTAACGAATTTGCCAACCGTACGAACGTCCGTCCTATGCACACCATAGACCAGATAAACCTTACTCTGAAAGGGCTAGTAGGGAAAAGACTTACGTATCAGGATCTGATTCGGTAGGGGTAGGGGTTTCTTCCTCTTCCTTGGTTGGTGAAACACCAAGCAGTACTTTCAGCCTAGTATCAAAATCCACTTCTGAAATATCGGGAATGTCCGTTTCGTTAAGGTCTTTCTTCGGGTCTATCATTGCCTTGCTCATGTTCTCTGCTTTTTATATTCCGATACGCAATAGGCATAAATACCGGGTGGTTTGTACTTAACTGCTCACTCAATTCGAAATCTGGTATTTGGTCAATCAGGTTAAAGTCAATTTTCTTTATCTGTTCGGACGTATATTTGGGAAACTCACAATCCGTATCGCAACACACGCTATGTCGCCCCTCTTCTATGGCAACACGGGTAGTGACTCCACTCCCCCCAAAGAAATCCACAACTGTTGATCCGGTATAGGATAATGAGCGTACAAGGCGTTGGACGACCTCTCGTGGCTTTTGCGTTGGATGCCCGACACGTTCATTTGAATTGCCGTTCAATCTGCAAATTTTCCATACGTTAGTAGGGTTCTTCCCTTTCTCGATTGTTTCCGGGTTAAGTCGTTTATCCTTTCGATAAGCCTCTTTAGTCTTTTCATCATAGGATTCTCTAACAGAGTCCAAGTCGAAATAGTATTTTTTGGTTTTTGCAAACCAAGCGATTTCTTCATGGCGATTTGCAAAGAAGCGCCTTGCACTCATGCCGTTTGGATAATTCCACACAATCAGATTCACCAAAAGCATATCGCTTGCGTGTCTTAGATGATGAATGATAGACAGAAGATCACCGCTACCTGCCTCACCCTGGTATTGAAGTCCGCCAAAGATTGCGATGTTGCCAGTTGGAAGCAAAACACGCTCTGCTTCTTTTAACCAAGAACTAGCCCACTCAATGTAGTTGTCATGATGATCCCAGTCAGCGAGCATAATGTTGTAAGGCGGGTCGCAAACAATAAGTTGGACGGATTCATCGGGCAACTTAGAAAGAAGGTCGCAACAGTCAGAAACAACAACGACATGGCGTGTCAATTCCGGTGTCTCTAAATTTAACCCTTGAACAGATGAATGACTTTTTTTGTCTCGATTCATAGCGTTCATGGCTTTGTAACCTGAATTGCGATGTGACCTGTTATTCATTCTCTCCTCCTTTCACGGGCGGCAAAGAATCTGACAGAACATCCAAAGATGTTGTTACAACATCCCAAAGGACTTCCGCCATTGCTCCCGCCGTCCATGGTTCACTTTGAAAGTAAAACGATGCTGCCTGAAGCATCTGAGGCGTCTCGTCTAACTCCACAAAGATATTACGACAATAGTTGCTGTTGATCTCCATACCAAAACTGCTTGCCGTGACCCGATCTATGCGGTTAAGGTTTCCAGCGTCATGGGCAATTTTGACTTCTCGCCCTTCGGGTGTTGCAACAAAGAACGTAGTTGTGGCAAAGTTAGATCCTTGCAAAAAGACAACATAAGGAAAATGCATTTCATCAAGCATCATATTACGCATTTCCTGGATGTTCTTGTGAACCCGCTCAATCGCATTCCCAGCAACCATAAGGTCTTGATCCTTATTCTTACCCTGTTTAATGCCAGCTCGAATCTTCTCAACATCATTACCTTGATGTTTGGACTCGCTAACAAGTGCAACTCGGTATTGGTTGGAGCGGTCTAAGACCTCTATAATACCTCCATCCGGTCTAATCTCCGCATTCTCAACAAACAGGACTTGCCCGAGCTTGGAATCTATCGCTGCAAGCCGTTCATGAATTTCCTTTTTGGGAATCTCCCAGCGATGACGAAAAGACAAATCTGGATACTCACTTTTCAATGCTTCCATAATCTTTTCCGTAACCTTCTTAACTGACATATCATGGCGTTTTGCTTCTTCACCGAAAATACCGGCCGGTCCACCGGATAATTCATGCTGTCTTTGTAATCTGTCGGATTGCCCCATATTCAGAGTTTCGGAAATTGAGATTATATGTAGTATATATAATCTTTAGAAACACTAAATAGAACCTACTTTCCGCGCAAAAAATATTCTTGTTTTCCCGATTTTTCGCTCTGTAACTGATTCATATTCCTGACAGTTTTTTTATCTCTTTCTGCCTTTTTTTCTCTCAACTCCTTTTTGCCAGGCAGTTTCCGTACAAAACC
>CAYSDX010000027.1:0-7642 GCA_964429945.1 uncultured Spirochaetia bacterium
GTCCTGGGGTGAGATCTCCGGTTTCCGGAGGGAATCAGGCGGTTTTCAGGGGTTTTTATCGAAATTGTGGGGTGAAAAGTTTTTTGCCCCTTCACAAAACCCTTGCCCCGTATGGCTATACTCTACTACGCAAATGCCTCGATAATAATGATTGACTTTTAGCCCAAATACTCTGATAATTTATTAAGGAAATCTTAAGGAGGATGTTAATGAACGGAAAACCATTAACAAAATCCCAGCTTTCAAGCAACCTAGCAGAGAAGGCGGGAATAACAAAGGCAACAGCCAGAACCGTTATAGACGCTATAGCGTCAATTGCATGTGAAGAAGTAAAAGCAAAAGGAGAATTCACCATTCCCGGAGTCGGCAAACTGGTTATCAGTAATCGTAGCGCCAGAATGGGAAGAAATCCCGCCACCGGTGAAGTAATCAGCATACCAGCCAGGAAAGTCCTGAAATTCAGGGTTGCAAAAGCCTGCAAGGACTCTGTACTGGGTTAAGAACCCTTGGTTTTTCTTAGCTGATATCGCCTTTCAGCGACCAGTTAAGGATTTCTACAGGATGTATAACTTTGGTTCGGGAATCTGAGCCGAGCAATCCCCTGCGGATCTGTATCATGCACCCGGGATTCCCGACGGCCAGATAATCGGCCCCTGTTTTCTCTATCTCGCGTATCTTCCCCGAGAGAAGTCTAGAGGACATCTCCGGCTGCACAATATTATATATCCCGGCACTCCCGCAACAGTGATCGGATCGCGACATTTCGGTAAACCTAAGCCCCGGAACACTTGCTAGAAGTTCCCTTGGAGCAGATCGTATCCCCTGGCCATGGACAATATGGCACGCGTCCTGGTAAGTAACCTTTATATCAAGAGGATGCAGTTGCGCGCCGATTCCCGTATCCGAAAGAAATTCCATGAGGTCCACCGTTTTTGCTGAAAGCCGCGCCGCGGCCTCGAAGTAAACCGGATCATTGCGCAGAATCTCGACGTACTCCTTCATGGTTGAACCGCATCCGGCGGAATTAACGACTATGGCGTCTACGTCAACGGCATCGAAAAGATCCACGAGCTTTCTCGCGAACCCCCTTCCTTCCTCAAGCCTTCCGGAGTGAACGGAGAGAGCCCCGCAGCATCCCTGGTTCTGCGGAACAAGAACCTCGCACCCGCTTGCACAAAGCACTTCTACCGTGGCCCTGTTTATCTCCGGGAAAAAGACTCCCTGAACACAGCCACTCAGAAGAGCGACCCTCTTTTTTCTTTCTCCAACCGCCGGATAAGAAGCCGCAAGGGTTTCCCCGAAAGCGGAGCTTACTTCAGGGAGCATGTGGAACATGGAAGAACCCGAGAGGCTTATCCTATTTAGAAGAGCCGACGGGAAAACTCTCTTTAGGCCAAGCGCTTTTACCAGGTAGACAAACGGCAGAAGAAATCTCAGTCTTCGGGGATATGGAAAAATGCTGAAGATAAAGGCCCTTAGCATCTTCTCCCCAAATCCCCTCTTGAATCTCCTTTCAATCTGCCCCCTAGACATCTCTATGAGACTTCCATACTTGACTCCCGATGGGCACGCGGTTTCGCAGGCGAGACATCCAAGGCACAGGTCAAGGTGCTTTACAAACGAGTTCCCCATAGGGATTCTTCCTTCCTCCGCGGCCTTTATCAGGTGGATTCTCCCCCTAGGAGAATCGAGTTCGTTCCCGGTTTCCAGGTAGGTGGGACAGGATGAAAGACAGAAGCCGCAGTGAACGCAGTCCTGTATTATCTTCCCGCTCGGGCGGTCCGTATCGTCAAAAGCACTCTCAAGCGACATTGCGTCCCTCCACCTTCGAGGAAATCGAGAGGCCAAAAATTTCGCCGTCCGCGCGGTGAAACGCTTCTTTTAACTCCGCTTCTCCGCCGAACGATTTTTTCTCAAGTTTTCTGCCGGATATATCAAAGCGAAGAGAGTCTTGCGAAAAAGGATTTGGAGAGACCGTATAGTTAAACCCGTCCTCCGAGAACAGGCTTATCTCCGTTGTATCTCCAAGGTAGTTAACCGGAACGTCCCGAATCGTGACTGATCTTGTTCCGTGGCAAAGAGCGAGCGATATTATGTCGCCCACCTGAAGAAATCTGAGATTAGTGCGGATATCAACGGGAAGATATCCATTCAGGCTTCCCTCTCCAACCCTGATCCCGAGGTTCCGGCGCAGGAATCCCCTGATTTTATTTCTAAGCGAAACGGCCGCTTTATCGCTCGGATTCCTCGATATGTTCCTCTCGTTAAATTCGGAGAAGTGAAGCGCTATAAGAGCGCAGGCATATGGGTGCTCGCCTAGATGTCTCTCAAAACACTCAGACCAGATCTCAAATTGGCTCTCGGTACGCATCTCCATGAAATTTCTCGGATAGCCGTTTTCCGGGTTGAAATCAGCCGCAGAATCCGTCTTCTCCCATCCGCAGTCATGTTCCCTTACGGCCAGCATCACCTTGTCTCCGGGGGTGATGGTCTCAAAATCCTCATTACCCCAGAAATTCATTATTCTCGAAGAAAGAAAAGCGTGGTCCGGCTGCGCTATGAGTACCCATCCCTCGTCGGATTCTCTTCTTATCATAATCTGTATCCTCAGTCCGCCTCGAATATCTTTTCGCCGGGCAGTATGCCCCCGGGATCAAAACGCCGCTTGATGTTTTTCATAAGAGGGAGCGATTCTCCAAAATCTCCCCACGCCTTTATCCTCTCCCTGAGTCCGTTGGGGATTCCCGAGAACATGATACGGCCCCCGAGCGAATCGGCAAGATTCTCAAGAAGACCCGCCGCTTCGACCGCCCCTTCATCCTCGCCGCTTACAGAAACAAGCGCGACTCCCCTGGCCGGCCTTGAAAGACAACGCACAGTGACTCCCGAGATTGCCGGATCACTCTCAATACCGGAGAGAACCTCAATCGAACCCGTTACGGGAAGGGTGAGTTTAGAAGAGAAACCCCCCTCGAGGGAAAACGGGAACTCCCTTACCGAATCCCACAACTCCTGCGAACGCTCATCGTCCATCTCCGCGAAACCGGCGACCTGGCCTGAAGTCGCTTCCCTCACCTGTTTTATCTGCTCCATTACGGCCTCTTCGAAACTGTCGAATCTAAGCAGAACGCTTCTTTTTGCCTCCTGCGAAGTCCCGAGCTCCGAAGAGAGCTTTTCACCCAGTATTTCAAAGCACGTGGGAACAATATCCGCGGCAAGAATCGTCTGTGCAGCGCGGGAACAGGAAACATGGTCATCGAAACTCAGGACAACAGTCCTGGAGAAGGGCTGTCTTGGGTAGAGCCTGAAAGTTGCTTCCGCCAAAACGCACAAGGTCCCGAGCGAACCCACCATAAGTTTGGGAATATCGTAACCCGCCACGTTTTTAACCACCTTTCCTCCCAAGTTTATCACCTCGCCATCGGCCCTTACAGCCTTGACCCCCAGGATAAGTTCCCTGCACGTACCGTATCTGGTGCTCATGGGGCCGCAAAGATTCGATGACACAAGCCCCCCCACAGTCGCCCCGGAGGCAAGACGGGGCGGGTCCACAGGAAAAAGCTGATTCTCATGCCCGACAGTCTTCTGAAACTCCCTGACCTCCATGCCGCACTGGACCGTGGAAACCATGTCGGAAGGCTCGTGAAACAGCACCCTGCAAAGACGCTTGAGCGAGAGCGCCGCACCGACCGTCCCGACAGGGTTGCCGAGAAAAAGCTTGGTGCCTCCCGCAAAAGGAAAAACCCGGATGCCGTTTTGCGAAGCGAATCTAAGGATCCGGGATACTTCCTCGACGGTTTCAGGATAAAGAATTATTTCGGGAGAGAAACCGAATTCCGCAATGCCAGAGTCCATATCCCCGGAACCCGGAACATGGAAACTTGAAACCATCTTGGAGAGTTCTGCTACGTAAGACATTTTCTTCAAACAGCCGGACCGTGTACCGATAACAAGGCCCCGGCGTTGCTAGAAAAGCTCCCCCATTTCCTTTGCCGGAGGAGCTTCGGAACCGTGTTTCCGCATCCCGGGCTCAACGCATGTTCTCGGCGTCGGAAACACTTTGCCGGGATTGCAGAGCCCTTCCTCGTCAAAAGTGCACCGCACCAGATTCATCGTGTCTATTTCCTGTTCACTGAACATAAGCGGAAGAAATCTCTTCTTGTCAAACCCGACGCCGTGTTCTCCCGTAATGCTCCCGCCGACGTCAACGCATACCCTGAGAATTTCCCCGGAAAGTTCCTCGGCTTTCTCAGATTCTCCCTCAATTTCGGGATCATAAAGCACCAACGGATGAAGATTTCCGTCTCCCGCGTGAAAGACGTTCGCCACCCGAAGACCGTACCGACTGCCAAGCTCTCTTATCTCTCCGAGGACCCTGGCGAGACTGCTCCTAGGTATTACCCCGTCCTGGACATAGTATCCGGGACTTATTTTCCCCATGGCGGCAAACGCGCTTTTACGTCCCTTCCAGAAAAGCTGCCTTTCGTTTTCATCCGCCGCCAGCTTTATTTCAATCGCATTGTTTTCCCGAAGTAGCCGGTTTACGGCCGGAACCTGCGCATTAACTTCCGCCCCCGGCCCGTCAAGCTCCACCAGAAGAATCGCTCCGGCGTCCCTAGGGTATCCGGCGCCCACGGTGGATTCGACAGCGTTTATGCTGAGATTGTCCATGATCTCCATCCCCGCGGGAATTACCCCGGAAGAAATAATCGCCGAGACCGATGCCCCGGCGTCTTCGATCCTCTCAAACGAGGCGAAAAGGGTTTTAACGAGCTGAGGTTTCTTTATTATCCTCAAAAAGACCTTGGTGACGATGCCCAACAGCCCCTCGCTTCCGACCACGAGCGAGAGAAGATCGTATCCCAAACTCTCCGGGGTAGGACCCCCGAGCGTAACCGCTGCGCCGTCAGGCAGAACCATCTCCACCCCAAGCACGTGATTGGTCGTTACTCCGTACTTAAGACAGTGGACTCCCCCCGAGTTCTCCGCAACGTTGCCTCCTATAGTGCACACGATTTGGCTTGAAGGGTCGGGG
This sequence comes from uncultured Spirochaetia bacterium, assembly GCA_964429945.1. Taxonomy (GTDB): domain Bacteria; phylum Desulfobacterota_D; class UBA1144; order Nemesobacterales; family Nemesobacteraceae; genus Nemesobacter. The sequence goes on from CAYSDX010000027.1 coordinate 5,036, forward strand.
GCGTAGTAAAATCCCTCGGCACTTACCGCGTCGGTCACGGAGATATTTACCACCCCGGGTTCGACCACGACTACGCGGTTCGGGATATCCACGTCGAGAATTCTGTTCATTCTTGAAAGCGATATAACTATCCCTTCCCGGCTCGGAAGAGCGCCCCCGGACAGTCCAGTTCCCGCTCCTCTTGGAACGAAAGGGATTTTCTCGCGATTGCAGAGCCTCACGACCCGGGAAACTTCCTCCGCACTTGAAGGCAGAACGACGAAAACAGGCTTAACCCTGTATCCCGTAAGCCCGTCGCTTTCATAAGCGATCAGTTCATCCTCGGCGGAGATAACCGCCTCGGCACCCAGTATTGCTGCGAGCTCCGAAGCGATACGGGACCTCCATCTTCCGTCTCTTTTTGCGGCTTGCGAACCCATTGTTAAACTTATAGTATATCGCAACCGGGCAACCACGAAAAATTGACTGAGATCATAAAAGAAAAAGACCCCCTCGTACTCGACAGAGTATCTGTCTGCCTCACGGACGGAGGGGTGATCATATACCCGACCGAGACTCTCTACGGGATCGGCTGTCTTGCGTTTAACCAAGAGGCCTGCAGGAGAATAGTAAGGATAAAAGGGAGGTCCGGGCAAAAGGGTCTCATAGTCCTGATAAGGGACGTGGAGATGCTTGACCGCCACTTCCATGTTCCCTCCGAGCTGCTAGAAAGATATTCCAGAAGCCAGAAGCCCCTCACGCTCATACTGCATCCGAAATCCACATTTCCCGAAGAAGTCTCCGGGGGGAGAGACTCCGTCGCGGCAAGAATCTCCCCTTCCCCCTTCGTAAAAGAGATCCTCAGCCGCGTTGGGGAGCCGATAACCTCAACCAGCGCCAACATAAGCGGCAGAGAAAACTCCAACCGGTTCGCCGATATCCGCAGGGACTTTCCGAGCGGAATTGATGTTATGGTGGATTCTGGTACCCTTCCACCCTCAAGGGGTTCCGCGATAGTGAATCTAACGACCACCCCGCCCCAGATTATCAGAGAAGGCGATCTTTCCGCAACCGAGATAGAGAAGATTCTTCATGGCTGAGATAGAACCTTTCAGAGGCATAAGATATAACGAAGAGGCAGTAGAGGATTTCTCAAAAGTCATCGCTCCCCCATACGACGTCATAAGTCCGCGGCAACGCGAGGAACTCTACGCCAAAAGTCCTTTCAACGCCGTGAGGATTGAACTGCCCGAAGGAGAAGGCAAGGAGCGCTACGAAAACGCAAAGGAAATTTATTCGAAGTGGCTTCGGGACGGGGTGCTCATAAGGGACGATGAGCCGTCAATTTATCCTTATTATCAGGATTTTGAGTTTGAGGGAGAACGCTACACAAGAAAAGGGTTCATAGCGAACGTAAAGGTTGAAGATTTCGACAAAAGAATTGTCCTGCCGCATGAACAGACTTTCAGAAAACACAAAGAAGACCGCCTGGCGCTCACAATCGCGTGCAACTCGAACCTGAGCCAGATTTTCTGCGTCTACCCCGACGCTTCAGGAGAAATCGAGGAAGACATAGACAAGAGCATAGGGAAACCGCTTGTGGACGTTACTTTTGAAGAAGGAATAAGAAATACTCTTTGGAAAATATCCGATCCAAGAATCATACGGCGGGCAAAAAGCCTGCTTGAAGACAAATCCATTTTGATCGCGGACGGCCATCACCGTTATGAGACCTCTGTAAACTTCAGAGATCTTAGGAGGAAAGAAACGGGGGGGAATTCAGGGCCGATGCCCTGGGACTACGTAATGACCTACCTCTCGAGAGGAGAAGGCCAGGGGCTTATAATCAACCCCACGCACAGAATGGCAAAAAGTGCCGGGGTGAACCTGATTGACAGTCTTCGGGAAGATTTCGAAGTCGAGAGAATTGCGCTTGAGCATTCGCTTGATCTCGGAGCAGACCAGATATCCGTTGTAACCAAAGATCCCGGGAGAACCTTCAGACTTACCCCCAAGGCGACGCGTGAAAAGGACTATGAGAACCTGGCCGTGATAATTCTTCACAGTCAGATATTCGGAAAATTCATAGAAGAAGACAAGGCCGGCGTGCAGTACTCCAAGTTCCCGGAAGAAGTATTCGAGAACGTGCACAATGGAGAATTTGAGGCCGGATTTCTTCTTCCTAAACTGAAATCAGAAGACATATTCAAAGTTGTTCTCGACGGAACCAAGATGCCTCACAAAACCACCTACTTCTACCCGAAAATCCTCTCCGGGCTTGTATTCAGCCCTCTCTGGCGTTAAGACAAAAAAAAGAGGAGGAATAACCGTTGCCGGCTTCCCTCCTCTCTTCATTTATCACAAGCTCAGTGTCTACTGACACAAGCTCTTCTCTGTCATTATCCCTGGCTATACTGCGGCAGCAGGAACCTGTGACGCATCGTGTACTCAAACGGCGTGGAGTAGACAACATGACCCATGTCTTCCACTGCCCTCTCTACCGTCTTCGTCCATATCGTCAACGCCGGCGGTATGATCAGGTTGAACGTGAAGCTTATCAACCCTACTACCTCCGTAGCTGGTATCTGGCCACCCATATAGTCAAACGGTGTCCCTGACAGGAACCAC
>CAYSDX010000028.1:0-7287 GCA_964429945.1 uncultured Spirochaetia bacterium
TATCGGAGATTCGGGCTGGATTTTGAGGTAAATCGCGTTACTGGATAATTTTTAGGGTGTCCGGGTTTCTGATTCCCGGCGCCGGATGGGATTCTGCCGGAAAATCGATCGAAAAAGGCCTTTTCTGACAGACACTAGCTACATGCATTTCGATTATCGCGGCAACTCTAACCATTCCATCCGCCGCACAGGAAATTCACGCCGACCTATGCCTGTACGGTTGCCCAAGCGGTTCATCAGTACCCAATGATATTATCATTCGGGACATCTATATTCTCAGTTCCAACGACAGGACCAAGTTTGCCGACTGGGTGGCGTACCGAGTAACGAAAAGTACTATCGGCCAAACGCAGAAGCGAACCTGGAAAGCGGATCCTCAGCTCGCCGACGATGAAACTCTGGAACCGAAAGACTACGATGGTGCATTCGTTGCACTGAGAACCGACCGTGGCCATCAAGCTCCTTTAGCCAGTTTCACCACCACATCCAGCTGGAAAACTACAAACTATCTCTCCAATATCACGCCACAAAAAAGCGAACTCAACCAAGGTCCATGGAAAAAACTAGAAGATGCGGTGCGCGCATTGGCCAAGAAACCTGATACCAGTGCCGTCTACGTAATGACGGGTCCATTGTACGAACGGGAAATGCCTGCCTTGCCGAATGCCGACGAAAGTCATAAAGTTCCCAGCGGTTATTGGAAGATAATCTCTACGGAAAAAAACGGTACCATCAAGGCTGCCGCGTTTCTTCTTGATCAGGAGACTGAACGCAGAGCAAAGTTCTGCGAAGAAAGATTTCTCACCAGTGCGCGGATGATCGAAAGCAAAACCGGTCTTAACTTCTTCCACGCTCTGCCAGAAACAGAACAGGACAAACTTGAAACCGGTCCGTCCGCTTTGCTACCAGATCTCGGGTGCATATAGGGGTCAGCCACCCCTTTGGGAAGAAATTTCTTTGTCCTTACAAATTTTCTGGATTCCCCCAAGCTTATTATCCACTGAGGCCCTGCATACACCGCGCAAGGTGCTATGTTAATTTCATGCTGTATGGAGCCAAGGCCTTGTCCAGAAAGTTTCTTGCTTCGCAGCTTCCAGAATGGAACCAATCATATCCAGTTTCGGCATGGCTAAACAACTTTACGAATTTTAATATGACCAAATAACATGACAGAGTTTTCTGGTTTAATGAGTGTTTATTGTTATCAAAACCACGAAGAACAAAACAGCGAGTATAAGTACAAGGCATCCTGATTCGCCAGCATTTTTGTGCTCTGATTTCAGGGTTCTTGGGGCAGCATCGCTTTTGTTTATTGATCTCCGCCTAGTAGTCTTTTCTGCATCATCGGCTTCAATAAGTTTGTTTACCAAATCGAATGTCGTCTCAAAATTGGCGATCTCGTATACATCCGTTCGTCTCGCTTCGGAAAACAATGCGGGAAAAATCTCCTTCCATACCGTATAGTACTTGAGGCACTGCTTTTCCGTTCCAAAAATCTGTCCATAGGGGCCACAGAGAAGAGCATGGGTAATCCTTTTACGCTTACCGTTGATCTCTTTGGCTTTTGTGATCTGTTCTTGATTCAAGGTCACTAGAATCAAGGGAACCCGAACCATACCTTTCCTTCCTTTTTCTTATCTTGATCGTCGCTTTATAATAGCAAGCAGCCTCAAAGAGCATAGCATTTTTGAGATGATGGGAATGCTCCCGCTCTCAGAGGATAAAAATCCTGCTCTGTTTCCCGGTCCATGCTCAAGGCAACTTTGCCGATGCCCAACCAATTCCCAGCAACCAACTGATATCATCCGTGACATCTATATCCTCAGTTCAAACGACTCAACCAAATTTGCCGACTAAGTGGCGTATTGCATAACGAAAGAAGCCGGACAAAAAATTGATTGACTCTACAAAGAGTGTGTCCTACAATCCTTCTCGGTTTGTTGAAAAGCGATGGGAAAATACGGGAACAGTTGTGGATAATACCAGATTCGTTAGCTACAAAGTAAGACTTGAAGCACAGCTTTAAAGGGACGATCAACTAATTCAAGTGGCTCCGCACCTAAACCCGGTTATCACACCCAAGGCAGTTTCCTCTACCCTTCAAGTCTACATTCGGGCAATGGAAGAAATATTTGATGCAGGCAACGCTGATCGGATTTAGCGCAATTCTTATGTGGTCACTGCTGGCCCTTCTGACGGCCTCGTCAGGGGAAGTGCCGCCCTTCCAGCTTGCCGCGATGTGTTTTTCGATCGCCGCCGCCATCGGACTGATAGCGCTTGCCGCAAAGCCATCGGGTTTTCGCAATCTGCGCCAGCCCTTGCGCGTATGGTGTCTCGGCGTTGGAGGACTGTTCGGCTATCACTTTTTCTATTTCACCGCACTGCGCAACGCACCGGCTGTCGAAGCAAGCCTGATCGGCTATCTCTGGCCCCTGCTTATTGTCGTTGGTTCAGCGTTCCTTCCCGGAGAGCGGCTTGGTTGGCATCACATAACAGGCGTACTGGCTGGTCTGGCGGGGACAGGGCTAATCGTTTCGAAAAACAGCCTTTCTTTCAATGACAGCTTTGCCTTCGGCTATGGCGCTGCGCTGCTTTCCGCCTTTACCTGGGCTATCTACTCGCTTCTGTCACGGCGGTTCGGTGCGGTTCCGACCGATATCGTCACCGGATTCTGCACGATAACGGCCATTCTTTCGCTCATCTGCCATCTGGCGCTGGAACAGACGGTCTGGCCGCAGGCAACCGGTCAATGGCTAGCCGTTGCCGGTCTCGGCCTGTTGCCAGTTGGCGCCGCCTTTTACGCTTGGGACTTTGGCGTAAAACGCGGCGATATCCGGGTCTTAGGCACTGCAAGCTACGCAGCACCACTGCTTTCAACCCTGATTCTTATTGCATCAGGTGTCGGCCAAGCTGACTGGCGCATCGCTCTTGCCTGCGTCCTGATCACCGGGGGCGCCGTGCTGGCCGCAAAGGATCTGTTGTTTGCGCCAACGCACCGGGAGAGGCAGGCAGAGAAATGACGCGGATGTTCGAACACGGACTCGATTCACCACAGTTCGGCAGTCTGCAGTTCTTATCCGCCGCTAACAATACTTTTTTATCCCTTGTCCAAAGCAAATGAGCGTATATATTTCAGAATAGATGAACGAACTGTTTGAAAGCTTCATAAAACACCTCTCTGACGAAAGAAACTACTCGCAGCACACTATAAAGGCCTACAGAGGCGATCTTGAGAATTTCCGTGATTTCCTCCTAAAAGAAGAGAAAAAAATCGAGGACGTAGACGTCGCGACCATAAACGCGTACATCTCAACTCTCTACGGAAAAAACTCCCCGGCCTCGGTAGAGAGAAAAGTATCGTCTATAAGATCCTTTTTCTCGTATCTCGTGAGAAAAGATATCGTGGCGCAAAACCCGGCGAAGCTGGTTCGCACCCCTAAGAAGGAAAAGCACCTTCCAGTGTTTTTAAGCGTGGACGAGGTATTTAATCTCGTCGACGTAAAAGATCCGGGGAAAAGCCCCCTTCTCCTTCGTGACAGGGCGATTCTAGAGCTTCTTTACTCAAGCGGCCTTCGCGTGAGCGAACTCGCGGGAGCCACCCTAGCAGACTTGAGCATTGGAGAGGCCATAATAAGGGTGCGCGGCAAGGGAAACAAGGAGAGGATCGTTCCCGTGGGATCGAAGGCGCTTTCCGCCCTCGGGGAGTATCTTGACATAAGGGAGAAGCTTAAGCCCGTATCCGACCACATATTCCTTAACTCCAGGGGAGGCGGAATAACCACTAGAAGCCTCGCGCGGATAATAAAAAAATATGGCCTGGTATCGGGGATATCGAAAAACGTAAGTCCCCATGTGCTCCGGCACTCCTTCGCTACCCACCTGCTCGCGGGCGGCGCGGATCTCCGGGCGATCCAGGAGATGCTCGGCCACGCAAGCCTCTCGACCACCCAGAAATACACCCATCTCTCGGTTGAGCGGATAATGGAGGTATACGACAAGACCCACCCGAACGCCTAGGCGACGGGGGAAAGGAAAAATACCATGAGCCAGTTTCACGGAACAACAATACTCTGCGTTAAAAAAGACGGCCAAGTGGCCCTGGGGGGCGACGGCCAGATTACCATGGGAGCCACGGCTGTAAAACATAACGCGAACAAGATAAGGAAGATGTACGGCGGGAAGATTTGCGCAGGATTTGCGGGCTCGACGGCGGATGCTATGACGCTTTTTGACAAGTTCGAGGGAAAGCTAGAAGAATTCCGGGGAAGTCTCAAGCGAGCCGCAGTCGAACTCGCGAAAGAATGGAGAACCGACAGAATCCTTAGAAGACTTGAGGCCCTGCTGATCGTCGCGAACTCCGAGACCATGCTCATAATTTCTGGAAGCGGAGACGTAATAGAACCTGACGATAGCGTGATCGCCATAGGATCCGGAGGTCCCTTCGCCCAGGCGGCGGCACTTGCGCTTGCCAAGCACTCCGAGCTTTCCGCCGCGCAGATAGTCGAGCGCTCACTTGAGATCGCAGCCGGCATCTGCATCTACACAAACAGCCACATATCCATAGAGGAAATAGAGTAGATGTCCCAGGAATCCTATCTCACCCCCAGAGAAATAGTGTCGGAGCTAGACAAGTACATAGTCGGGCAGAACATGGCCAAAAGAGCCGTCGGCGTCGCGCTTAGAAACAGGTGGAGAAGGCAGAAGGTATCGCCCGAACTTCGGGACGAGATCTCTCCCAAGAACATTCTGATGATGGGACCCACAGGGGTGGGAAAAACCGAGATAGCGCGGCGGTTGGCGAGACTCGCCCAGGCACCCTTCGTAAAAGTAGAAGCGTCCAAGTTCACCGAGGTCGGTTACGTGGGGCGTGACGTAGAGTCCATGATACGGGACCTTACGGAAATAGCAGTCAACATGGTCACCGAGGAGGAAACCCTGTCGGTTAACACACGAGCGAGGGAACTCGCTGAGGACAAGCTCATTGACCTGCTCGTTCCGACGCGCCCCGTCACGGAGGCGGATGGGGACATGGACGAGGCCCAGAAAAAGATGAGCGAAACCAAGAAGAAGATGAGAAAGCTTCTTTGGGACGGGAAGCTTGACGACAGGGAGGTCGAAATAGAGATAACGGCGAGGAGCCTTCCGATCCAGGTGTTCAGCCAGGCGGGGGTTGAGGAGATGGACCCCGGAATCTCGGAGATGATCGGAAGCCTCATGCCCAAGAAATCGAAGGTAAGGAAGGTGAAGGTCCCCGAAGCCATGGACATCCTGACCGAGGAGGAGGCCCGCAGGCTTATAGACATGGACAAGGTAACCCAGCTTGCTTTAGAGAGGACCGAGAACTCCGGGATCATCTTCATAGACGAAATAGACAAGGTCGCCGGGAAAAACGCCGTCTCGGGCCCCGACGTTTCAAGGGAGGGGGTGCAGCGGGATCTTCTCCCGATAATCGAGGGGAGCAGCGTTACCACCAAGCACGGGATGGTGAGAACCGACCACATACTTTTCATCGGAGCCGGGGCGTTTCACGTCTCAAAACCGTCCGATCTCATACCTGAACTCCAGGGACGCTTCCCCATAAGGGTTGAGCTTGAGGCGCTCACCAAAGACGACTTCATACGCATCCTCACCGAGCCCAAAAATGCGCTTATAAAGCAGTACACCGAGCTTATGAGAACCGAGGACATAAAACTCTCGTTCACCGACGATGCGGTAGAGAAAATAGCAGAGACCGCGGCCGAGGTTAACAGTTCAACCGAGAACATAGGGGCGAGAAGACTTCACACCGTCCTTGAGAAGCTGCTTGACGAGATTTCTTTTAACGCTCCCGACATGAAAGAGAAGAAATTCACCATAGACGAAAGCTACGTCGAGGAGAAAATAGCCGACATCGTCAAGGACAGGGATCTCAGCAGGTACATACTCTAGGGAGCCTTTGTCATAACTCTCCCTTTTGGTTAGATTTTTCGAAAAAAAAGCCCTCGGAACCCATATGAATTTTAAAAACTACGACACGGAAGACTTTTACGACGAGGTCTTCAAGGATAACGCCACGCCGCACGAGTGGACCCGCTTTCTGACCGACAGGATAGAAAGCCTCTCAGCCGGAGAGCTCATCGAAAGGCAGAAAGCGGCCGAGATGAACCTCTTTGAGATGGGAGTCACCTTCACCCTCTACTCGGAGAAAAAGAAGGCTTCCGAGGAAAATATCTTCCCTTTCGACATAATCCCGAGAATAGTGTCGGCCGAGGACTGGGAGCTCATAGAAAAGGGCCTAAAGCAGAGAATTCACGCCCTTAACCTCTTCATAGACGACATATACAACGACCGGAAGATCCTGAGAGACAAGGTCGTGCCGAAAGAACTTATCCTCTCAAGCAGGGAGTTTCGCCTGGACTGCGTCGGGTTCTCTCCGCCCAAGAAGATCTGGTGCCACATCACGGGAACGGATCTCATAAGACACTCCGACGGGAACTTCTATATCCTGGAGGACAATCTCCGCTCCCCCTCCGGCGTCTCCTACGTGCTTGAGAACCGCGAGCTTCTGAAGCGCACGTTTCCCAAGGTGTTCGGCACCGTTGAGATAATGCCCATAAGCGATTACGGGCTCCACCTCCATGACACCCTCCAGTACCTGCTCTCTGACAGAACGGCTAACCCCAAGGTGGTGCTTCTCACCCCGGGGATCTACAACTCGGCCTACTTCGAGCACTCGTTTCTGGCCAAGGAGATGGGAATAGAGCTTGTCGAGGGAAGAGATCTCATCGTAGTCGACAATTTCGTCTACCTAAAGACCACTAAGGGACTTGAGAAAGTTGACGTCATATACAGGCGGATAGACGACAACTTCCTCGACCCTCAGGTGTTCCGCCCGGATTCCGTGCTGGGGGTTCCGGGGCTTTTCAGCGCGTACAAGGCGGGAAACATAGCCATAGCTAACGCCCCCGGAGGAGGAGTGGCCGACGACAAGATAATATACGCCTACGTTGAGAAGATAATAAAGTACTACCTAGGGGAAGACCCTCTGATCCCGAATGTGCCGACGTATATCTGCGAGGAGAACGAGGCCAGAAAGTACGTGCTTGACAATATAGAGAAACTGGTCGTGAAGCCCGCCAACGAATCCGGAGGATACGGGATAGTGTTCGGGCCCAAGGCCACGAAGGAAGAACTCACCCAGGCCAAAAGAAACATAAAGGCCAACCCGAGAAACTACATAGCCCAGAAAACCATGGCGCTTTCCCGGGCCCCGGTGATAGTGGACGATCACTTCGAGGGCCGCCACGT
>CAYSDX010000029.1:0-33905 GCA_964429945.1 uncultured Spirochaetia bacterium
TATCGGAGATTCGGGCTGGATTTTGAGGTAAATCGCGTTACTGGATAATTTTTAGGGTGTCCGGGTTTCTGATTCCCGGCGCCGGATGGGATTCTGCCGGAAAATCGATCGAAAAAGGCCTTTTCTGACAGACACTAACTAGGGAAACCGCCTTCGTCACTGAACCCCTCAGTCGGTATCGGTGTCCGTAAGGGTTATGTCCGCCGCCGGTCCGTACGCGGCGGAGAGGGTTTTCCTTATAAAGGCTTCGGGGTCATCTGTTTCGGCTTTAACGAGGATTTCTCCGCGGCCCTCAAGAGGGCCCCGGAAATCCCCGGCGGCAGCGTTTTCGTTTTCCTCGAGTGTCGAGCTGTTAAGAATAAAGAGGAATTCTGTTTTTTCGCCGCTTCTCACTTCGCAGTCTATTGACACTATCCCATCCGGGACTTCTATGTCGGCTACGTACCTTGAGGTTTGGTCCTGCATTTTCGGTAAGCTCAGCCGGTTGAGAACTCAAGGGAGTGGGGAAAAGGAAATTTGGTGGACTCCTCCTTCAAGCTGAACTCTTCAAAAGTAGTAGCTCCCAGGTCTTTCAGCTTTGAGATCAGTTCTTCGATTATCACCTCGGGGGTTGACGCCCCGGAGCTTATGCCCACGGTCATGTCCTGCCCAAGCGTTCCCATCCCGTCCAGTCCGTCTGTGTCTTCGATAAGGTAGGCATTCTTGACGCCGCAGGACTTGGCGACTTCGACCAGTCTGTTTGAGTTTGAGCTTTCGGGTGATCCGACGATAAAGATGACATCTGAGATCCCGGCAAGCTCCTTTACGGCGTCCTGGCGGTTCTGGGTCGCATAGCAGATATCGAGCTTTGAGGGTTTTGCGATTTTCGGAAAACGTTTCTCAAGCGCGGTTACAATTTCCTTGGTATCGTCGACGCTTAGGGTGGTCTGCGTCACGTAGGCTACTTTTTCCGGGTCCGGGACGTTAGCCGAAAGGGCTTCGCTTGCCGATTCCACCACCACTACGCTTTCGGGCGCCTCGCCCTTGGTCCCTATCACTTCGACATGATCCCTGTGACCTACGAGTATTATCGTGTATCCCCTCTCGGAGTAGTGCCTTACTTCGTTATGAACCTTGGTCACTAGCGGGCAGACGGCATCCACTATCTGGAAACCTCGTCTTTTGGCTTCGTCGATGACTGCAGGGCTTACGCCATGGGCGCTGAAAATAACTCGCGCCTCGGGGTCCTTAATTTCGTCCAGTTCCTCGACGAAAACAGCACCTTTTTCTCTTAGGGAATCGACGACCCTTTTGTTGTGCACTATGGCGTGGCGGACATAGATTGGGGGTCCGTACATCTCAAGGGCCCTTTCGACTATCTCGATCGCCCTCTCCACTCCGGCGCAGAATCCTCTGGGTTTAGCGACTATGACTCGCATTTCACCGTAGATGATAACGCTGTGGCAAAAGAGGGTCAAGCAAAACGGCTTTGGGGCGGAGGTGGGGAAAACCAAGTTCCACCCGCAGGCACGGCGCGTGTTTGCCGGGTATGCTTTATCCCGTTTATTTATCGCCGGAGCGATAGACCGGCAAGACTCACAGAAAGGAATTTTCAAGCTATGGCAGCGGAGAACAACGGAAAAAGCACTGTGCAGAGTTGCGAGAGGCTTATAATAGCGCTTGACTTTGACTCAAGGGAAGAAGCCCTTGCCTTAGTGGAGCTTCTTGGCGAAAGAGTCGGAATCTACAAGGTCGGGTACCAGCTGTTTATGCGAGAGGGAATGAGTTTTGTAAAAGAGCTTGTGGGACTTGGGAAGAGGGTTTTTCTCGATCTTAAGATGGGAGATATCGATCGCACGATTGCGGCTGCGCTACGGGCAGTGCCCGAAGGGGTTGAGTTCGTCACCATAAATGGTGGAAAGGCCACTGTGGCCGCCGCGAAGGAAGGCCGCGGCGAAAGAGACCGGCCGCTTATTCTTTCACTCACTTTCCTTTCGAGTCTTAACCAGGATGACCTGAGGGCGCTTATGATGAACGAGAATCTTGAACTTGACGAGTACGTGCGGGTCTTTACGCGAAGGTCAATTGAAGCCGGTTGCGACGGGGTCGTGGCTTCTGGCGAATCGATACGGGAAATAAGGCTAGAATTCGGAAGTCGCTTGGTAATAGTCGCCCCAGGAATACGTCCCAAGGGAAGGAAAAAAAACGATCACAAAAGGGCGCTAACTCCAACAATGGCAATTGAGTACGGGGCTGATTATCTGGTCGTTGGGCGTCCGGTTACACAGGCGCAAAACAGTCTTGAGATTACAGAGAGGCTTATAGAGGAAGTAAACCGTGCCGTTTCAGTGAGAGAGGATTAAACGAAGTAACAATTCTTTTCATGTGACAATTTCCATCAGGTCTTCTGCGACTATTATTTCCGTCTCGTTGTTTCCCGAAAGCGTTTTTATTTCTTCCGGCAGATCTCTTCCGTCCATTGACGGGTAAAGATGCGACAGCACGATTTTTTTGGGACTGCTTCCCTGAAGAATCTCCGCTATATCGGAAGGAGTCATGTGAACGGCCATCTTTTCTGAATCCGGAAGCGCGCATTCCGTAACGAATATGTCCGTTTCCTTGGCCACCTTTCGAAGACCGGGAAAGTAACCCGTGTCTCCCGTGCAAACGATTTTCTTTCCGCCCGAGCGTACAACATAGCCGATGCTGTTTTCTGTGTGAACGGTTTTGAAGGTCTGTATTTCAAGACCGCCGGATTTCTGTTTCTTTTTCCCTATTTTATGGATTTCCACAAGCTCGGGTCTTACCCACTCGCCGTAGGGTGCCCGAAGCTTTTCAACGAATTCCGAGAACCCCCTAGGTCCCCATATTCTAAGAGGTTTTTCTCTTTTTTTCCCATAGGGATGTCTCGTGGCGAAAAGAAGAGGTATCAGGTCGGACGTGTGATCGGGATGAAAATGGGTTATGAAAACATTGTCGATTCCCAGATAGTCGACCCCTATTTTCTCAAGTTTCCATACCGTGCCGTTTCCGCAGTCAAAAAGGGACGCGCCGGTATCGGTGCTCAGAAGATATCCGGAAGAGCCTCTTTTTTCGTGGGGCACGCATGTGCCGGAACCCAAAACGGTAAGTTTCACCATCTGACTTGATATAATCCCGTCTCCGTTCCATAATCTTACTCGCGGAGCCGTTTAGATGGGAAACATTATAACACTGACAACCGATTTCGGGTTAAAGGACCATTACGTGGGAGTGATGAAAGGGGTAATGCTTTCCGTAAACGAAAACGCCCGTCCGGTCGACATAACCCACTGCATTGATTCTCACGACGTTCGCTCTGGGTCTTTTGTTATAGGGAACTCATACCGGTATTTTCCGGAAAAGACCGTGCATCTGGTCGTTGTTGACCCCGGGGTTGGAAGCGAGCGAAGACCCCTTGCGGTTCTGGCCGACGGTCATTTCTTCGTAGGGCCCGACAATGGCGTATTCAGCTCGGTCATTCGTTCCTGCGAAGATTTTTCTGCCTGCGAGATAAAAAACCTCGATTATTGTCTAAAAGAAATAAGCTCCACTTTTCACGGGAGGGACATATTCGCCCCGGTAGCGGCGCATCTCTCGCTCGGGGTTCCGTTCTCGGAAATCGGACCCCAGATTCAGGATCCGGAAATTCTTCCCCGCGACGGATACTCGGTAAACGGAAGCGAGATCCGCGGAACCGTTGTTTATACAGACAAGTTCGGAAACCTTGTAACCAGCATACCGACTGATGCTGTCGGCGACAGGGCCGGAGCCTTGGTGATTGTAGGAGGGAAAAGGGTTGCGGGAATCTCGGAGTCCTATTCTTCGACGGAAACTGGAGAGATTCTTGCCGTCGGAGGAAGCTGCGGATATATCGAGATATCGGTTAATCAGGGCCGGACGTGTGATGTTTTCGGCGAAGCTCCACCGCAGGTCGTCATCATCGACGAGAGGAGCTAAGAGGAATACATGGAACCCCTAGAAGAAAAGAACATAACGAAAATACCCCGGCAGTATGCGGGACAAAGAGCGGATGTATTCCTCTCGGGTTTCCTAACGGAACTTAGCCGCTCGAGCATAAAAAAGCACATAGAGCTTGGAAACATACTTATTGACCGCGAGACGTTTAAACCCTCTAAGATAATAAGCGGCGGAGAGAGCCTAAGCGTTAACATTCCGCCTCCCGCGCCCTGCGGCGTCGAGGGAGAGGAAATCGATATTGAGGTTCTCCATGAGGATCGCGACATGATCGTGGTCAACAAACCCGCCGGCATGGTGGTCCATCCTGGGGCGGGAGTGATGGGTGGTACGCTTGTGAACGCCCTTGTCTATATGTGCAGGGATCTTTCGGGAATAGGAGGCGAAATGCGTCCGGGGATAGTGCACCGCCTCGACAAGGAAACCTCCGGGGTCATGGTCGTTGCGAAAAACGATCGTGCGCACAAGAGTCTTTCGGAGCAGTTCAAAAGCAGGGCGACGAAAAAAGAATACGTGGCCGTTGTTTCGGGGGAGATGAAGAAAAGTTCGGGAGTTTTCAGTTCCCCTATAGGAAGAAGTCCCTCTAACAGGATAAAAATGACCTCTTTTTCCAAGGCCGCAAGAGATGCCGAGACCCGCTGGGAAGTGGTCGAGAGGCTGCGCGGGGCGACGCTTGTGAGCGTTTGGCCGAAGACCGGAAGGACCCACCAGATAAGAGTCCATTTTTCCGAAAACGGGTTTCCCGTGCTTGCCGATAAGGTTTACGGGGGCAAAAAAAGCCGTCCGCGAAACTCCGGGACCGCGGGGAGCTTAATAAAAAGACACGCCCTTCACGCAAGAAGCCTCGGATTTACCCACCCGGCCACGGGAAAACGGATTGAGTTCTCGGCTGAAATTCCAGAAGATATGATTTCCATAATCGATTTTTTGAGGAGACAGAGCGGATGAGGGTTTTTCGTTCGTCTATGCTTGAGAAATATAACGGCGTGATTCACGGGTTCGTGCATGATCCGGGAGGACCGGACCTCGTGAAAATCGCTTCTGCTCACGGGCTTGAAAGCATCCTTACCGTGAACCAGGTTCACGGAAACTCCGTTTTTTTCGCCGACAGCGGCGCGGGCGAGAAGCTTGTTGAAGCCGACTCTATAGTTACGCGCCAAAAGGGTGTCGGGATCGGGATTCTCACGGCCGACTGTCTTCCGATTCTTCTTTGCTTTCCCGATTCAGGATGCGCCTGCGCCGTCCACGCAGGGTGGCGCGGAACCTCCTTGCGCGTGGTTAGAAGCTGCCTTGGCGCAGTTTGTGAAAAATATTCTTTGAGACCGCAAGACGCAGTGGCCGTGATAGGTCCGGCCATAGGAAGATGTTGCTACGAGGTTCGGGATGACGTGGCGTCACAGTTTGTCTCAAGATTCGGCGGCGGGGAGTGGCTTTTTGAAAAAGGCGACGGGAAATTCCTTCTAGATCTTGCGGAGCTCAACAGAATCGAGCTTCACGATGCGGGGGTTTCAGAAATCGAGACGATGGACATGTGCACTTGCTGTCAGGATCTTCCTTCGTACAGAAGAGACGGTTCCGGTACGGACAAGATGATCAGTTTTGTCGGGATTTCTCCCTAGCAGAGTCTTTTTCTTTCAGCGGTAGTTCGGTATCCGCCAAAGATCCTGCACGCCGAAACGGAACATGGCACTTCGGGGGATTAGGTTAGCTTTGGTTTTTTGTCTCCCGATACAGAGTTTCTGCGCGAAGTTTTAATCCCACACCTACATCGCTAAAACCGCGGCGTATATAACCGCCGAAGAGCAGTGAAATTATTGGTGAAAGCACGCCGCTCATTAGGTCGACATTATGGTAGCTGCAGCTGTCATCACTCGCAGGTTCCAGATGCTGCTCCCGCACCACAAATAAGAGCCAGGAAGTTCCGAAATCCCTGCTCCAAGCAAGAAGACGTGGTTTTTCAAATGCACATAGAGTTTCGGTTATTCTGAATTTTGTGGGTCCCATTCTTACCAATAGACGAACGGGCGACCCAATTTTAAAATCGGTTCTGGCCTGAGATGTGAATGGATTCCACTCACCATATTTCTCAACGTCGGTCAGTACCTCCCAGACGAAGTCAATGGGTGCGTTGATCTGAATGCGGTCGGTACGTACAGTAGAATTATTCATGCCCATCTCTGCTGTTCTTGACTAGAGTTTTAACCCATGCATCTGAATTGTCCCATAGAAGTTTCGACACATCTTGGTCTTTTGTATCGTCGGATGATTCCGCTATTTCGCAACGTTTGTAATAGTTTCCACCTTGAATCGGGTATTTACTAGCGCACATCACTGAAGTTTGTGCGCCAAATATTGGGCGCAACAAGACAAAAGATGTGAGCGTGGAACAGATTTGGTTTAGAAGATACCCGATCTTTCCTTCGAACTCTTCAATCCGAGTAAGATTAGTCATAACAGACCCGGGGTGCACCGCTGCCGATTGGAGGTTGTACTTTTTGGCAAACCGTCTCTGGATCTCGAAAGTAAAGTGAATTAGAGCTAATTTTGACAGCCCATAAGCGTCCCATGAGTGGTAGTCTCCGTCATCGTTAAACATGCTCTTGTTTTTCACCCTGTCGTGCAAGTGGGAAGTCAAATTTATGACTCGTGCATCTCCACTTTCTAACCCATTTTGCTTAAGAATTGGAAGCAGTAAACTCGTCAGGTGAAAAGTTCCAAGGAAATTGGTTCGCCAATGAATTTCGAAACCATCTTTTGCCGTAGGCGGCTTTTTTCTTGGATTAAGAATATTCTTATGAATCCCTGCGTTATTGACGAGCACGTGCAGTCGGTCGTTGTAATTTTTTCGGTACCACGTCGTGAAATTATTGACACTATCAACATCACACAGATCTAAAGTATGGGCTGTAATCTTGTTCTCGTCGGCGCCAATGATTCGCAAGTCTCTTTTTAGGGAACTTTCCATCAATTCAATACTGTGAGTACTGGTGACAACAACTGTAGCCCCCCAGCTTGCAAGAATCTTGGCCGTTTCATAACCAATTGAATTAGGAGCGGCACCTGTCACAATGACGTTACGACTCGACATGTCAACTTCTTCCGCCATCGGCTTACTCGTAAACAACTGCAAGATATGAGTTACGGATTTTGAGAACGTGTTAGGCATGCTGGAACAACGTTATGTCTGTGATGTGGTCTCGCGTACAACTAAATCTTTATATAACACAAATGCGCGGCCGGCTGCTATGCCGGTTATAGGGCTTGCTCTCGGGAATCAGCTACTAAGGGTTCACTTGCTTCCCACAACTTGGTTCCGTTTTCCTCATCCAGTGCCGTAGGAGACACGGACTTTCGCTGCATTAAATGTAAGTAGATGCCTGTGTCGGTACCAGCTTCTTCTGCACAGCATAAGTAAATTACAGGCCCAATAGCTTCTTCCGGAGATTGAAAAAAATACCTCAGTAATGAGTTAACTATAGGTTTCAAAATCAACGGCGCTCCTCGTGAAAGGTTCGTAGCAACGCCTCCAGGACACATTGAGTGAACTGCAATTTCAGTTTTGCCGCCTGTGTTCAGACGGCGCGAGAGTTCAGTCGCAAACGTACACAGAACAAGTTTACTGATACCGTAATACTTGAAGCCATCCATGAGTCCATAGTCGGTAAATTCACCGAAGTGGTCGAAATCGATAGTATGAGAGGAGCGGTGAGCCTCGGATGAAACGAAGATAATCCGCGGCGTCTTTCCAGCTTGGCTGGATGGGCAAATCACGCCGTCTCGCAGCCACCGGTCAATCATGACGCGATTCGACAGGAAATGAACCGCAAACATTGTTTCGTATCCTTGCGGTGTTTTAGTTCCCCTCTTGGGCATCAATCCTGCGTTGAAAACCGCAATATCAATTTTGATGCCGCGGTTACTCAGATGATCGCAAAGACGGTGTACCGATCGAAGATCCGAGAGGTCTACCTCCATCATTTCCACATCCTGAGAACCGGACAGCGTCTTTATTTCATCGCATGTTTCCGTATGACCGGGTCGACAAGCTAAAATCATGGTTGCGCCACGCCTCGCGAGCTCAATGGCCGCGGCTTTGCCCAGCCCGCTGTTCGCTCCGGTTATTAGACAAGTTTTGCCATCGATACGTACGTGCCTTGGAACAGAATTTACTTCCGATACCTTGGGTTGCGCCAGATCTTGAATCGCGATGGTTATAGCGTTTATGAAAGAACCATCACCCATTTGGTTTGTTTTTCGCTTCATGGTGAGTTTCTCCGCATTGTTTTTCGTAGTTGCTTGAATTTGCATAGACTATTCAAAGGGAATTTCATGCTTCTCCCGATAAAAGGAGAAATGATCCTCAATAGTTTCCTCGCTCAGCCCGAAGTCACTTAAATGGTAAACGTGCCTGCCAAAGCGGTTTTGCGGATTTCTTTTCATGAAGGTCTCGGCTTGCTGTACCGCTTCAGTATCAAAATCAATCCCCGCCTTTAGACAAATCCGGCGAAGCTGGGCAATCGGATCCTTCATCAAGTCGTAGTACGAAACGTCGACGAATCGATCGGCATCTGCTTTAGCCCGGGATTGTATGGCTAACTCGACCATCCTGCGAGTTTTTCTCGACCAGTGTCTGGCGATTTCCCTTGGGTCCACATGATCGCTGAATATGCCGCGGTTGTGAGCAACCATACTGCAGAAAGAAGGCATGGTTTTTCGAGGATCGCGATGGGTCTGCACGACTATCGCGGTGGGGAAAACCTTAAGGAATACATCCAGATATTCCATGTGATGCGGCGTTTTGAGCACCCAGTTACTGCCGGGGCGTTGCCAGCACAGAATCTTAAGCACCTTATGGAAATATTCGTAGGTCTGCGTATGGTCCTGCTCCTCCAGCCACCGGGAGTAACTCGGCACGTGCATTGTGGCTTCCGGCGCTTGGCTCATAAAGTTCAGATCAAGGAGCATTACATCTTCTTCCGGCTCGTTGTGGTCAATGGGATGGACTGCCATGAACTGCGGCGACAAATACGAGATCAGTCGTTGTGCGAGGACCGCTTGCACATGTCGAGCGGTCATTCTTTTGGCTTTGTTGCTTGGTGGTAACGGGTTGAGTGCTTCCACGCCTGACACACCTCGAATGTTCGGATGAGAATTCAGCAGTCTATGCAATATTGTCGTTCCGCTGCGCTGCAATCCCGTGACCAGGATAATCTTCCCCAAACTGATGTCATGTATTTCAGGGTGTTGTTTTAGCAGTTCTTCAATTCGCAAGCGATGAACTAATGCGCTTGCAAGCCGAAATTTCTGTATCAGCCTGCCGGTTGGGGTTAGCTCGGCTTCTTCATTGATCGAATTTATGAGAACTCGCAACGCCTCAAGGTGACCGTCGTCACCAAAATCCTCAAGCTTCGTTTTTCGGATCGCGCCGGCGGTGAGCTTTTCAATATTCAAAGAACTCGACAATCCGAGGTTTTCACTTAGCTTCCCGATGGAGTTGAAAATCCTAACGGGAAGAGGACGGTAGGGATTCTCATAGTCTGTAGAAGTCGCTAGATTCTTTTTAGCCATCGTGATTTGTTTAACTCAACAACTGCCTAAGGTCGATTAATTTAACCAATCTGGTCTGCGGTTGAGGATGTTCCTTGGCGCGCACCCATCTAAAGCACATCGTGCCGGAAGAATGTCCGGCTGTTTGGAGCCAGTTGGGATGGCCGGGATTTTCGTGAGCTACCACTAGGCGCACAGAACCGTCATCTTCATAGTGGGCAAGGTGCTTGTTAGTGTGTATCGTGTGATAGCGGTAGTCCAGCGATTCCATCCAGTAGTTGTTTAATTGAAAATTCCAATGTTCGCATTCCGGCGGCATTACTTCTATCAAAAGTGCTTCGTCTTCCGCTACTTTCCAATGACTGTGGTAATAAACGATATTGGGATCCCCCCCGGCAGCCAGCGATACTTCCGGATCAAACATCGGCAGTTCGTTGGTGTGCTTTTGAAAATCACGAGCCCACTTGGCAAACAGTAACGGTGCGCCTGCCACGAGCATTCCCACAGTTTTCAATCCTTCGTCGAGCTGTTTCGGCGTCAATGGAGAAGGGAGGCGTTCATCTTCGGAACAATTGATCCGTTCTATTCGCAAGTCTGCTGGAGTTTCTGTTTCGCGATCAAGGAAAGTCTGACGTACCACTAATGTGCCAGTTTCCGGTGTCATAGGAAGCCAGTTCTTGCTTTGAGATTTGCAACTGAGTATCAGTTCAAAGTACCCGTCTTCGTCGGTTTCTATTTGGTCAGATTCTATATGCCCTGTTGGAGGCAGCCCTCGTCCCTGCCCATAGTTGCCGGACTGAGTGCCAAAGCTTAAGTATGCAATATTGTTGCGCCGCCCTGTGATTTTGTATTCGTACTCGCCGCTCAGGGCTGCTGTCTGGTAGAAGTTATCAGGATTGTCCGCACCCAGCTTGGTTGTTTCGTTGACTACGCGATGAAGCACAGGTGCTTTCGGGTCGGCATGCTCGATAAATGCCGTCAGTCCGGCCCGGGCGATACGGCTTAAGTACCGATACCCTTCTGCCTGATTAAAGGCGTCTTTAGGCGCCTTTGGAAAATTTAAAGCCGCTCCCGCAGCCTTTAAAGTATCGCAGAACTCATCCCAGGACTTTCCACTGACTACCCGTTGAGCGGCTAAGTCGGCTTCCGTTTTGCCACGCAACTTCCAGATGAAAAGAGATGTCTGTCGAAACAAGGCGAGAAGACGGATTGCGAGTTTTCGCATGGCGTACCTCTAAGCAAAACTGATCTCATTGCTCATAGATGTGTTTTTTTGTATTTTCCGGCACAGATTTTGTCCGAGAATAGCAATTCGTTTTATCCTGTAATGACTCGATAAATGTATAAGACATATAAAAAATGGCAATTATTTTGTCATGGAAACTGCAGAATGAGAAAAAGATTTTCTCGGAATTCCCAAGAGGATGACGGAAAAGACAGTTTAAATTAATCTCGCATCGTTGCCCAAAGATGGAATAATAGTATATAATTTCCCAGAATATCTATGTGAATTCCCGGAGGAAAAAACAATGAAGATAATGTCCTGGCTCGATTCGGAAGATTACTGGTACATGAATTCCCTTAGTGAGCAGAGCAAGGAAATTAACTACTACGGCTACATAATGGATGTTGGAGACGAGGAGGATTCAAGCAGGATAAAGATCATGGTGGTCGAATTGCAGAGCGTGAATCTGGTGGTGGGATTCGTTGTTCCTCTGAGCATGGATTTGAGCGGGCAGATAGACATGGGCTTTATCTGTCAGGAAAGACCGGATAAGGACATACCGTTTTCGTGCAAGCTCTCAGGCGAGGTAAAAAATCTTAACTACACGGGAGACGATCTCCAGAAAATAGAGTATGCGGGCCTTTCGCTTGAGAAGTTCTACCAGAACAAGGGAATAAAATTCTATCTTCTAGATCTTCGCCCGATCTCCGAGCAGAATCAGGATATGCCCTGATCAAGCTTTCCGTACGCGAAGAAATTCTGGAGCAACCGTAAAATGTCTGAGAAAAAAAAGATAGTCCTCGCCTATTCAGGGGGGCTTGATACTTCGGTGATTCTCAAGTGGCTCGTAAACGAGCATGACTCCGATGTTATAGCCTACGTGGCGAACATAGGGCAGAAAGAAGATCTTGAGGAGGCGGAGCGCAAGGCTTGGGAAACCGGCGCGTGCGCTGTATTTATTGAAGACCTGAGGGATGAATTCGTAAGGGATTATGTTTTCCCCGCGATAAGCGCGAACGCTGTTTACGAAGGAAGCTACCTTCTCGGCACATCCATAGCTAGGCCCCTTATCGCGAAAAGGCAGATCGAGATAGCCAAGCGCGAGGGAGCTTTCGCCGTTTCCCACGGAGCGACCGGCAAGGGGAATGACCAAGTGCGCTTCGAGCTTACTTTTTACGCTCTTCACCCCGGTATAAAGATCATAGCCCCGTGGCGCGAGTGGGATTTCAAGTCAAGGACCGACCTGATAAATTACGCCAGGGAAAACGGAATAGACGTCACTGTGACCGAGAAAAAGCCTTACAGCTGCGACCGCAATCTTCTTCATGTAAGTTACGAGGGCGGGATTCTGGAAGATCCCTGGGCCGAACCTCCCGAAGACATGTTCGAGATGACGGTTTCTCCCGAGGCGGCTCCTGATGAACCCGTTTACGTCGAAATCGGATTTGAGAGCGGCATCCCCGTTTCCGTGGACGGAGAGGAGCTTTCTCCTTCCGCGCTCCTTGGCCTATTAAACGATGTTGCCGGGGCAAACGGCATCGGAAGAGTCGACATTGTTGAGAACAGGTTCGTCGGGATGAAGTCAAGGGGTGTGTACGAGACCCCCGGCGGCACGATTCTTCATGCGGCGCACAGGGCTCTTGAGTCGATTACCATGGACAGGGAAGTGATGCGCCTCAGGGATTCTCTCATTCCCAAGATATCGGAACTTATCTATTACGGCTTCTGGTTCTCCCCCGAGATGGAGATGCTGACTGCCGCCGTCCGCAAGAGCCAGGAAGATGTAAGCGGCACAGTAAGGCTCAAGCTTTACAAGGGAAACGTCATGGTCTGCGGGAGAAAGTCTCCGAATTCTCTTTACAGCGAGAACCTGGCGACTTTCGAAGAGGATTCGGTTTACGACCAGTCAGACGCTACCGGTTTCATAAGGCTTAACTCGCTTCGCCTCTCAGTAAAGAAACTTCTTGAGGGGTAACGGCTTCCATCGCGGATGAGAACGGATCAATTCGACTATGATCTCCCTCCGCGGCTGATTGCGCACTACCCGCTTTCCAAACGCAGTTCCTCCCGGCTTCTTGTGGTCGATAGGAAGACGCAACGTTTTTCCCACGCCAGATTCTCCGATCTTAAGGACCTGCTGCGCCGAGGCGACCTTATGGTCTTAAACAACACCAAGGTCATTCCCGCGAGGCTTGCGGGGCACGTGGAGCGAAGGGGAGATGTGGAGTTTCTTCTTACCGAGAGAAAGGATGAGACCCGGTGGAAAGTGCTTTTTAAAAACCCGACCGAGGGTCTTCGGGTCAAGCTCGACGGAGGAGTGTCGGGCAGTCTTAAAAGGGAACCCGATAAGAGCTGGACAATAAGGTTCAGCGAACCGGTTGAGCGGATCATGAGCAGCACGGGTCGGATGCCGCTTCCTCCCTATATCCCGAGAGAACCGGAGCCATCGGATAAAAGAACCTATCAGACCGTTTACGCGACCGAGGAGGGGGCGGTAGCAGCCCCGACAGCCGGCCTTCATTTCGATCAAGAACTTCTGTCGGATCTTCGTGAAAAGGGCGTTCTGATGGAATATGTCACTCTCCATGTCGGAGAGGGGACCTTCAGGCCCGTAAAAGAAGAATTGATCGATAACCACGCAATGCATTCCGAACGTGTTTTTGTCTCAGAGGAGACCGCCCGAGCGGTAAACAAAGCCAAGGCGGAGAAAAAAAGAGTAATTTCCGTCGGAACCACTGTCACGAGGACTCTTGAGTCGGCGAGGGGCGAGGACGGTGAGATGCGGCATTTTTCCGGGAGGACTGATCTTTTCATAAAACCGCCTTATGAATTCGGATTCGTCGATGTCCTGATAACGAATTTCCATCTGCCTCGTTCAACGCTTCTTATGCTTGTTTCCGCGTTCTGCGGTACCAGGGAGCTGGCCCTGGCCGCCTATGAGGAAGCGAAATCGCACGATTACAGGTTTTTGAGTTACGGCGACTCTATGATAATAGTGTGACGGGGCCCTGACCGTGCGCAACTCGGGCCCGTTCTTGTACATTATCAGGCGAAATTGTTATACTCTTTGGAACAAGTTTTTTCTTCAATCAATTTCCCCGGAGGAAAATGCAGATGGCGACAGTAGTTACGGGAGCGACCGGATTTATAGGATCGCACATAACCAGAAAGCTGGTTGAAAGAGGAGACAGAGTCAAGGTTCTCGTCAGAAAGACGAGCAATACTAAAAACATAGACTCCCTTGACGTGGAGAAGGTCTACGGGGACGTTGGAGACCCTGATTCCCTTAAGGCCGCTTTTTCCGGATGCGACACTCTTTTTCACACTGCGGGATTCGTATCGTTTAAAAAATCCGACCATCAGAAGATGCTGGATATAAACGTGCGGGGTGCTTCCAACGTTCTTTCCGCCGCCATGGATGTGGGAATATCGAAGGTCGTTTTCACAAGCAGCGTCGCCGCAATCGGAGTCGAGCGGGACGGTTCCCCGGTAACCGAAGCCACCCAGTACGACCTTTACTCCGAAGGGATAGGGTATATGAACTGCAAGTATCTAGCGGAAAGAGAGGCAAAGAGCTTCAGCGAAAAGGGGCTTCCCGTGGTTATCACCAATCCTTCGGTTGTCCTGGGCACAGGGGACATCTATCTCTCAAGCTCCGGGTCGGTTCTCTGGTTCTGCAAGAAAAGGTTCCCTGGTTACATGGACGGCACCTTTAACCTTGTCGACGTTGAGGATGTTGCGAATGGACACCTGCTTGCGGAGAAGAATGGAAAGCCCGGAGAGCGCTATATACTTGCGAACGAAAACGTCGATGTGCAAGGCTATTTCGCTCTTCTTGAAGAGATAACCGGCATCTCGGCTCCGAAAATGAAGATCCCCTACGTGTTTGCCTACACAACGGCGTTTCTGCTCGAGAGGGTATTGGGGCTCGGATTCCCGAACTATTCAACGCTTGACATCGATTCCATAAGGCTTTCAAGGTACAACTGGCACGCTGACAATTCAAAGGCGGTAAGGGAACTTGGGTTCACTACGACTCCCATTGAGCAGACTATACGGAAAACCGTTGAGTGGTTCAGGGAAAACGGCTATTTAAGCTGAAGAAGAGGATAAGGTGGCGGGAAACAGTTTCGGAAGATTTTTCAGGATTACCACTTGGGGAGAGTCCCACGGACTGGCCCTTGGAGTGATCGTTGACGGCTGTCCCGCGGGACTTGAGGTTTCTGCCGAGGACATACAGTACGAACTTGACAGAAGGCGTCCCGGGCAAAGCAGGATTACCACCCAGAGAAAAGAAGCCGACGCAATCGAAATACTTTCAGGCGTTTTTGAGGGAAAGACTCTCGGGACTCCCATATCCATGATGGTGAGAAACACAGACGTCATATCAAAGTCCTACGAGGACATAAAGGACGTCTATCGTCCCGGCCACGCTGATTTCACTTACGATGAAAAATACGGGCACAGGGATTACCGCGGGGGAGGCCGCTCTTCGGCCCGGGAGACGGTAGGCAGGGTGGCGGCCGCCGCGATAGCGAAAAAAATTCTGAACTCCCACGGAGTGAGGACCACGGGATACGTAAAGCAGGTGGGAGACATAGTCGCTCAGGACATCGATTTTGACCGGATTGAGGAAAACCCGGTTCGCTGCCCTGACCCCAAGGTCGCCGAGAAGATGATCGGTCTTATAGAATCGGTCAGGAAGGAAGGGGATTCCGTGGGAGGAACCGTCGAGGTCGTGTCCCAAGGGCTTCCTTCAGGTCTCGGGGATCCCGTTTTTAACAAGCTAGACGCAGACCTCGCGCGCGCGCTTATGAGCATAGGAGGAATAAGGGGTTTTGAGGTAGGGATGGGTTTCGGAGTCGTTGAAAAGAAAGGTTCGCAGGTAAACGACCTCATGTATAAAAAGGAGGACGGAACCCTGGGTTTCAGAACGAACAACTCGGGCGGTCTTCTAGGCGGTATAACGAGCGGGGCGGATCTCGTTGTCAGAATCGCCATAAAACCCACTTCTTCCATATCACAGGTGCAGGACACGGTGGATAAGAAGGGAGAAAAAACGCAACTGCAGGTAAAGGGAAGGCACGACCCGTGTCTTTGTCCTAGGGCGGTTCCAATAGCGGAGGCAATGGTCAATCTCGTTCTGGTTGATCACCTCCTGATCTCGAAACTGTCAACGATCTGATTTTACTGCCATGCCGGAACTGTTCAGAATCTACGTAGGAGAGGAGGAGATATACTCGGGACACTTGGAGGATATCCCCGATTACTACCGCAGCAATCTGGTTGAAGCGATTTCCGAGTGGGGAGAATGTCTTAGCAAAAGCGGTTTCAGGGAGCTTATTTATTCCTCTTTACATTGGTATAACCTCAAGACATATTACTGCGGGAATTGCGAGAAGGAATCAGAGGAGGGGGGTGTGTGCGGGGACTGCGGCGGAGAGTTCTCGGAAACCTTCATTCATGAACGTAATCCGGGCATAGACAAGATAATGATGTGCATCGGTTTGATAGACCGTGTGGAGATGGAGGTTCTTTAGTTTTTCCGGCTGTCATGAAATTTCTCGTTAAAGGACACATTTATCCCAAGGCATGGGAGATCGCGAAAAGCGTTAAGAGGCTAAGGGAAGAGCGGAAAAAAGTTAACATAGGAAGCGGAACGGTCGGCTACACGGTGTACGAGGTCGATCTTCCTGAGCAAACCGTAAAAACGGGAAACTACCTTACAACTCCCCAGGGAATAAGGCTCTACCACAACTCAGGTGACTATTACGGGATCGGCTACCTGATCTCGGAAATAGACAATGACCCGCTTGTCTCAAAGCATTTTTCCTGAATAAAGACTCCAGAGGGGAACGAGTCGCACCAGCAGGTCCCGGGTTTCGCGGATAAAGGCAGAGGGGTCGGCTGCAACTTCGACCGGTTCCCGTTCCTGAAGGGCGCAGAGGTGCGGTCCTTCAAGAAAGCTTTCCGCCTTTGCCGGGTCAAGCGTCCGGTCAACCTCTCCGTACTTTTTACATGCGACTAAATTTATATCGTCTCCGATGCCGATGTCCTGTGCGAGATCTATGACGCCTTGCGGATCGTTCTTTATCTCCCCGGCCATCGGGGCATCCAGGGTGAGCAGAGGGGTGGGTACGTAGAGTCCCCGCCATACGCCTTCCGGCTGAAAACCCAGAAACAACTGAGCGTCGAGCCTTTTGCGCCCCTCTCTGTAAAAAAGGGCGAGCATGTTGTCTTTGTAAGGACTTTGCCCCTTGGCAAAACGCATGTCCCGGTTTATCCGGGTAATCGTTTTGTTGACGGTGGGACGTATCTCGCAGTCATTGATCACCTCGCGGAGACTGGGGCCTATGTCTGTAACAGCTTGGCGTAGAGGGCCGAGCAGACTCTCCTCGTACCGCCCGCGATTCTCCTCAAACCATGTCTTGTCGCGTGGACTGCCGAGATCCTTTAGAAAACGGAAAGTCTCCGTGGAGAAGTGTTTCATGAAGATTTCACCAGTGCCAAGCGCAGTTGACGTCTGCACACCGCGCAGTAGCGGCAGCTACACGGTTGCCAGTATTTCCGAGACCTTGGAAACGCCGGCTCCGCTTGTAAAATCGTGTCCCAGAGATTCCAAGACAGATTCAAGGGCCGAGACAAACGCGACCATGTCGTTTCGGTCGACATCTCCTATGTGGGATACTCTGAAAATTTTTCCCTTGGCGTGATCCTGTCCGCCGGCGACGGTCATGTGGTATTTCGTCTGAAGCTCGGAGATGATTTTTCCCGCACCTATTTCCTCGGGGGCTACCCCAACGGTAAGAGCTTGGCTTGCCTCATCGGTGGTGAAAAGATCTATGTTGATCGCTCGGAGTGCCTCGCGGGTCGCAAGCGACATCACTTGGCGTTTTCTGTAAATGTTCTCCATCCCTTCTTCCATGAATCCCTCTATAACCTTGCCGAGGCCGACTATGAGCGTAACGGCCGGAGTCCAGGGCGTCGTATTTTTCTGGGCGCTTTTTTGGTAATCGGCAAAGTTGAGATAGAACTTCGGAAGATCCGAGATTTTGTTAAATTCCCAGGCTTTCTCGCTCATCGCCGCGAATGAGAGCCCCGGTGGAAGCATGAAAGCCTTCTGCGAGCCGCCCACCAGAACGTCAATTCCCAGTTCGTCAAAGGGGAGGGGAAACACTCCGACAGCCGTTATGCCGTCGACTATCAGCAGTACGTCGTCTCTTTTCGAGGTGATCGCCGCGACCTGCTCCGTTGGATGCTTAACGCCCGTAGAAGTTTCGCTTGCCTGCATCAGAACCGCCCTTATCGAGGGATCGCTATCGAGTTTTTCTTCTATGATTGCGGGCGAAACCGCCTCGCCCCACGTAACTTCTATCTCATCCACTTCGAGTCCGTAAGCCCTCGCGATTTTCCCCCACCTCTCACCGAATTTTCCGCCGTTTACCGTGATCACCTTATCGCCTGCGCAAAGGGTGTTCACAACCGCCCCTTCCATGGCGCCGGTTCCCGAAGCCGCTAGTATGAAAACTTCGTTTTCGGTCTGGAAAATATGTTTCAGCCCTTCTCTTGCCCGCTCGAATATCGCCTCGAACTCGGTGGTTCTGTGGTGAATGAGCGGTTTGGCCATCTCAACCATTATTTCGCTTGAGACCGCCACGGGCCCAGGGGTCAGCAGCAACTTTTTCATTTCAGCGTTTCTCCTCACATAATAAGGGATTAGATCAAAGCGGATAAAATACCCATAAACGTACAGTGTTTCAATTGATTTCCAACAGTAAAAAGCGCATTGTGTGGAGACTCCCCCAGAAGCCCCGCGGAATTCATGTCTTGATATTTCCCGCGTCCAGACCCAAGGCAGCAGCCCGGCCCTTGTCCGTAAGCCTGTACTTCTGGAAACGGCTTTGAGGTTTGTCAGGCAGAGTGTACTCGATGCTCCGCGCACGCATAAGCAGCCTAATGACCTTGTTGAGCTGACCAGATATCTTCTTCTGCCCCAGTCCTTTGGACAGTTCGAGTCTTGACATCGGTTGACCGGCAGTCAGCAGGCTGAGCACCTTCTCCTCAAGCGACTTCGGGCGTGACTCTTGCTGTGACTCTTGCTGTGACTCTTGCCGCGACTTCAGATCCCCGTCCACCCGTTGCGAAAACTCGGGGCGGCGTATCGTCACGACGAATCCGTCCGTAACGGCAAACTCCGGTTCCGGTAAACCCGCATCGACACATCGCCGAATCATGTCTAACGTTCCCGTCCCCATCCGCTCAATATATTCAGCAAGATAAAGAGACTCGGCCAGAAGCGGATTTGCCGGCACCGAACTGTGCGCGGTACGCAGTTTCTCCAGGGTAAGAGGCGGCGGAAGCCTGCCGGGATTCCTTATCTCCAAGCGGTCGGCAAAGAGCATGACCTGAACGCTGGCATTGTCCGTATAATCCCGATGAGCCACAGCGTTCACTACGGCTTCGCTCACAACCTCTTTGGGAATTTCATAGGTAGTGGGAGCCTGCACGCTTTCGGCCCGGGTGCCGATCGAGCGATTGATCTTGCTCAGAACAAAGTCTACTGCCTGATCGACTAGATCAAACACCGTTCCCTTGTAAACCTGGTAAGACGGAATCGGCTTTCCAACCTCTGTTCCGTGAAAATTAGCACATCTGACCTCAGAAGAGATCAGAAAACGTTGCGGAGACTTTCCGAACAGCAAAACCGCCGCGTTTGTCGGCCAATCGCCGTCAAGCAGATTCAGATGCCCAAGCAGCTCTTCCGGATAGACATCTTCTGTCAGCGGGAACTGTCTGGCCCTGCGAGCCGTACGAATAAACCGGGACATCTTGCCGGGATCAAGATCGTTCATGTCAGCCTTCGCGCAAGGTGCCGCATCAAAGGGTTTTGAACGTATCAGTTCTTTTGTTCCCAGGTACTCCACCAGCGCAGCATAAAGTCCGGATATAAGTTCCTCCGGAGTACTGAACCGCTTACGGATCAGGCCTGCCTGCGCCCTGAGAATCAGCGCACGCATTTTTGGATGGCGGTTTTCTGTCTCCTTCAGGAAAACCAGGCGGTGGACGCCATGGGATGTTGCGTGATCAAACTCTCTTTCAGTAGGTGAAACGCCCTCTTCGTCTTCGGCTCCGTAGTTGCCTCCGAACACCCCCACGTAGATGTCCGACCGTTCGACTTCATCCAGATAAAGATGGTCGGGGCGGCGGTCTGACGCTGGAACATCCTCAAACAGAAACACTTCGAAAAACCGCCTCATCAATACGTCACCATGAACATAGTCGCGCAACGCCGTTCTTTCCTCGGAAAATTCACTCTGAACGCTGCTGACAAAAATACGGAGGGGTTTCATTTTCCTGTCCATGAACCAAACGAATTTCGTCCGAGCTGGAATACATCTCCCCGAGACCATGGTTGTTGCGGTTTTGCCGACGCCTTCCCCAATGCCACGTGCGGCCCGAAGCCACTTTACGTCAGGATCTCTTTTTTCATATCATCAATCACTAACAGATTACCCGATTCGTTCACTTCTGTTGTGTCTATTAGAAGCTTTTGTCACACTTGGTTAGGTCGCAAGGGGTTCTTCGTGCCGCATGGCACCGTCCCGGATGCCCAAGCTGTTCGCAATAACCGCAACAAGGTGCTACTCTTACCAGCGGAAATACCCTGTCTCAATATATTTTGAGCAGGGGGACGCAGGAAACATGAAGAGAAAATCCCCGACAGACACGCCGACGTTAAGAATCATAGAAAGCGGGAAGAAGAATTCTTCAGTCCCTCCGGAAGCCTGGAGATATTATCGCACGGCTGTGGAATACTGTGAGGAAGAACTATATGAACATGCCCTCGCGCTGTTTGATCAAGCCATATAGTTCTGCGCCGAAATCCGGTTATCGGAATTGAGGAAGTTTCTGCTCACATTTCGGTTTACATTCGACAATGGAAGAAATCATATGATGCGAGCAACGCTGATCGGATTTAGCGCAATCCTCATGTGGTCGCTACTGGCCCTTCTGACGGCCTCATCAGGAAAAGTGCCTCCTTTCCGATGTGTTTTTCGATTGCCGCTTCCATCGGACTGATCGCGCTTGCCGAGAAGCCGTCGGGTTTTCGCAATCTGCGCCAGCCCTTGCGCATATGGTGCCTCGGAGTCGGAGGGCTGTTCGGCTATCACTTTTTCTACTTCACCGCTCTTCGCAACGCGCCGGCTGTCGAAGCAAGCCTGATCGGTTATCTCTGGCCCTTGCTGATCGTTGCCGGTTCAGCGCTCCTTCCCGGAGAGCGTCTCGCTTGGCACCACGTAACGGGCGTACTGGCTGGTCTGGCGGGGACAGTGCTGATCGTTTCGAAAAACAGCCTTTCCTTCGATGGCAGCTTTGCCTTCGGCTACAGCGCGGCGCTGCTTTCCGCTTTTACCTGGGCCGTTTACTCGCTTCTGTCACGGCGGTTCGGCGCGGTTCCGACCGACGTCGTCACCGGATTCTGCGCGATGACGGCCGTTTTTTCACTCATCTGCCATCTGGCGCTGGAACAGACGGTCTGGCCGCAGGGAACCGGTCAATGGCTAGCCGTCGCAGGCCTCGGCCTGATGCCGGTCGGCGCCGCCTTTTACGCCTGGGACTTTGGAGTCAAACACGGCGATATCC
This sequence comes from uncultured Spirochaetia bacterium, assembly GCA_964429945.1. Classification (GTDB taxonomy): domain Bacteria; phylum Desulfobacterota_D; class UBA1144; order Nemesobacterales; family Nemesobacteraceae; genus Nemesobacter. The sequence goes on from CAYSDX010000029.1 coordinate 21,392, forward strand.
GGGTCCTGGGCACCGCGAGCTACGCAGCTCCGCTGCTTTCAACCTTGATCCTCGTCGCATCAGGCGTAGGTCAGGCCGACTGGCGCGTCGCTCTTGCCTGCGTGCTTATCACCGGGGGCGCCGTGGTGGCCGCAAAAGATCTGTTGTTTGCGCCAGTGCGGCGGGAAAAACCGAAGGAGAAATGACAACGTTGCACCGCTTTTCTCAGGTGCGTCTCAACGTGCCGCGTATAGTTCACTTCTGACATGGTTGATTAGCCGCAACAATCTTTGCGGCTAAATGCAATCTTGTATAGCGACTGATTGTCAGTTCCAAGAAGGACTGATTCTCATAAACAGCAGTTTTTACGGGATTTCTCATTTCATAGCAGGCAGTTATAAAATGCGGCCGGTTGTCAGTTTCAGATATGACTGATTGTCAGTTTTGAGCGTGGCCAATTGTCAGGTCAGCGCCCGTCCAGATATCGGCAACGGCTTTAAACCCACAGGGCAAACCAGACTTGAAAACTACAAAAACTAATACTATAATATTACTTAATCCCACTAACAGCCGATTATCGATATCATAATGTTACTTCTTACGGTCTCAAAAGCTCAGGAAGCAATCGCCGGGAACATGCGCAGCCGCCGTCTCGCCACGGGACTGACCCAGCAGGGTCTTGCGAAACGCTCCGGGGTAAGTCTCGCGACCCTGCGGAAATTCGAACAGAAGGGAATTATTTCCCTTGAATCGTTCCTCAAACTCGCCATGGTTCTCGATACGCTTGAGGATATGGTAAAGGCAACAGAACTATCAGTCACCGAGTATTCATCCATTGACGAAATACTCGAGGCGGAGAGGAGAAAACCGCCCCGCAAGAAGGGGTGGCGCGAATGAATTACTCTCCCGTCTCCCAGATAACGGTAAGCCTTGATTTCGGAGAAAACTTTATTATCCAGGTCGGCAGGCTCGCTTCCGCAGAAAGAGGAAGGATATATTTTGAATACTCCCCAATTCTTCGCGGTCTCAGGATCTCGCCATTGCGGCTTCCACCAAAACCCGGTCTTATGACGTTTGATCCTATGTTGTTCGAGGGTCTCCCCGGAGTTTTTTATGACAGTCTTCCCGACGGATGGGGACGTCTGCTGCTTGATCGGCTCGCAAGATCAAAGGGGATAGCGCCCAATCAGCTGACCGCTCTCGACAGATTGGCCCGCGTGGGACGCTCGGGCATGGGGGCGCTTGTTTATGAACCCGACCGCAGCGGTGACAGACCTTCCAATATTGCTGACATTGATGGTCTGGCGTTAAAAACGGAGCAGGTTCTGAGAGGCCCAGTTGAAGACGTGCTTGAAGAACTGGTGGCGTTAAACGGGTCTTCGGCGGGAGCGTGTCCAAAGGCGATGATAAGCTTAAACCGGGACGGCAACCCCGCCACCCGCGGCGAAGACGGCGAAACTAGCGAGGGCTATGTCCCCTGGCTTGTGAAGTTCCCGAACACCCAGGACGGCCCGGATGCCGGCGCCATTGAATACGTTTACTCGCTTATGGCCAGGGAAGCAGGAGTGTTTATGAGCGAGACCCGCCTTTTTCCGGCAAAAAACGGGCCGGGATATTTCACCACCAGACGATTTGACCGCAAAGAATCGGAAGGCGGGATGACCCGTCTGCATGTCCATACGGCCGGCGGTCTGCTCCATTCGGACTTCCGTACGCCGTCTCTTGACTATGAAGACCTGCTTGCGCTGACGGAAATAATGACCCGCGATATACGGGAAGTCGAAAAAATGTACCGCCACGCGGTTTTTAACGTTATGTCCCATAACCGCGACGACCACGCGAAGAATTCTCATTTGTTATGGATTTTAAAGGCGAGTGGAAACTGTCCCCAGCCTACGACATTACTTTTTCTTCCGGCCCGGGCGGCCAGCAGAGCACGACGGTGCTCGGTGAAGGCAGAGATCCCTCATCTGAACACCTAAAGGCCTTGGGAAAGAAAGCCTACCTCGATGACAAAACGACCGCGGGGATAATCGAGAGCACGCGAGACGCCCTTGGGGGGTGGAAGTCACTCGCGCGGCAACACGACGTCAGCAGAACCAACATCAAGCTGATCGGCGACGCCATAGGTCGGCTCACCCGGAGTTAACCGGGAAATTATCGAAACAAAACCTCCCGGATAACTTACGTGTCCTGCACTTCACGCCTTTTTCTTGCGAATATGTAAATTCAGTCTTTATGATTTCTAAAAGCAAACACCACTTGAACTTTAAAGCGCACCATTGACTTCGATAATCTCTTTTCAGGGGGGTTTAGCACAGGGATCCACAGGGGACAATGCTCTTCGTAGCGAGGGCGAGCCCGAGCGAAGAAGAGCATTGTCCAGCAATTGCATTCCGTATTGCACTGCCCCCTAAACAGAACGTAACTCTCCCATAACTAAAAACCTCCCCTATCAACATATTCAGACTACAAATCCGAATTTCACTCCCTCCAAGCACACAGCTCAGACACAACCGAACTCTTCCCTCCAACCTTTTCCAGCGCCTCATAAAACACCTCGGCAGGCGTTCTATAGTCAAGCACCCGCCTCGGTCTGGTGTTGAGCAGCTCTTCCACCCTCTTTACCGGTGTTTTTTAGGATAGTTGTCGCGCATTATAACATGACGCGCCCTGATTTTCACCTCCTGTGAACTGTTTTCGAATCTCATAATCATATATCAAGCAGCTTTATCCTTTGTGCTATCCGGGTTAAGCCACACCTCCCGTACCGGCGACCAGTTCCGCGTCCGCCCAGACCAGCGGATCGGATTCTTTCTCCGAGCTTCCCTGTACACCTCATCCCGTCTGGACAATATCTCCTTGTCCAGACCCTCATGACGCTGGGAAGGGGTTACGAACCTGATCCCGCTGTGCAGATGAACCTCGTTATACCACTGAACAAAACCCTCCACCCATCGGCGGGTCTCCCCAACATCCTCAAATGGACGCTGAGGGTAGTACGGCACGTATTTCAAAGTCCGAAACAACGATTCCGAATACGCGTTGTCGCTGCTTACCCCGGGACGGCTCGTGGACCGAACCACTCCGAGCTTCTGCAAGGTCGCAGGCAGCGTGGCCCCCTTCATGGCCCCGCCGTTGTCCGAATGCAGGGTGACCTGATTCTCTGCGACCCCTTCCGTTGAGCAGATATCGGTCATCAGATCGGCCGCAAGCTCGCTCGACTCCCGTCCATGAACCTGCCAGCCGACTATCTTGCGGCTGTATATATCCATTGCCAGGTACAGGTAAAAGAACATCCCCGCGACCGTGGCGGGCAGATAAGTTATGTCCCAGCTCCAGACCTCGTTGGGACCGGCGGCGACCAGACCTCGGGGCTTGCGCAGGGTTGCGGGTCTTGAGCTGTGACGATGGGACAGCTGCCCCTTCTCCCTCAGCACCTTGTAAAACGTGGACTCGCTGGCCACGTACTCGCCGGAATCAGCCAGCAGAGGCACTATCTTCGAGGGAGGAAGATCCGCGCACTCGGGGCGGTTGACTATCTCCACGATCTTTTCTCTCTCATCCTCCCCAAGCCTGTTCGGGGGACAGTGAAAGGCGTCCTGACGCCCGTCACGAGCATTGTCCGGCTTTTGCCATCGCTGACAAGTCCTTGAGCTTATCCCCATCATCTCGCACGCGGCCCCCAGGCGCGCTCCCGAATCTACGGCCTGTTTTATCGAGGCGACTGTCTGTCTGCGCTCATCACTCAAAGTCATTCGTCCCCGTCTGTTCCCCATATCTGCCCGGCTTTTTTTTTAAGCACCGGAAGCGCCGCAGCTTCAGCCAGAGCCTTCTCCTTTCGGCGAAGTTCCTTCTTGAGGGATTTGTTCTCCTCTCGAAGCTGTTTTGCCTGGGCAGACTTCGCGGTTCCCCGCGAAGTTGACATTGACTCGACAAACTCGGCTTTCCATCTTTTCACGTGATGTGGATAGATTCCGTTTTCCCTGCACCAGGCGCTGAGCTGCTGCTCGTCCAGAGACTCGCAGGCTATAACAGCCGCAAGCTTTTGTTCCGCGGACCATTGCTGAGGTGTTTTTTCCTTGGCCATACCGCCCTCCTCCAGAGACTGGTTCCGGAATTTCCCTGCCCATCTTCTCAAAGTAGAATGATCGATGCCGAAGCTTTGCGCAACGGAATTGAAAGAGACGTCGGGTCCACGGGCAAGAACTTTCTCCACGGCCCGGGCCTTGAATTCGTAGCTGTACTGCATAGAAGTTGTCCTCCTTTTTTCAAGGTTAAGAAATTTGAATCTCTGAACCTTGAAAATTCAAAAAATGCGACAACTATCCTAAGAATTAGGGGAGATGATACACCAGGACGGGAGCACGCACGAGTGGGTCTGTGGGAAGGTATGGGATCTGATCGTGACCATGGATGACGCCACGGGGAAGATATACAGCGCCTTTTTCTGTGCCCAGGAGGGCACATGGAGCAGCATGAGGGGTGTGCGCGAGGTTTTGGTTGAGAAGGGGATATTCTTGAGCTTCTACAGCGACAGGGCATCTCACTGCTGGAACACGCCGAGAGCGGGAGGGCGTGTGGACAAGGAGAATCCCACGCAGTTCAGAAGAGCGATGATGGAACTCGGGGTGGTGATGATTCCGGGTTACTCTCCGGAAGCCCGGGGACGAAGCGAGCGTATGTTCGGGACATTGCAGGGGAGGTTGCCCGCGGAGCTTGAGGAGCTTGGGATAGAGGAGATGGAGGAAGCGAACAAGTATCTGCGGGAGTGTTTTGTGGAGGATTTCAACAGGCGTTTTGCGGTAGAGGCGGCTGAGGAAGGGAGCGCGTTCGTACCGCTGCTGGGGGTGGGGCTGGACGACATACTGTGTTTGAAGCGCGAGCGGGCAGTGGGCAACGACAACTGCGTGAGGTGCAAGGGGAAGAGTTTGCGGGTCCCCCCGGTTGGGGACCGTCATCACTTTGTGAGGGCGAAGGTTATGGTGCATGAGTACGAAGATGGAAGTATGGCAGTGGTACGCGGGGGCAAGCGCAAGCTTGGGGTATATGACAGGGAGGGGAACCTGGTGGAAGAAGCGGAAGAGATCAGAAAGGCAGCTGGGGAGTAAGCGGACGGTTTCAAATCAGACTTTTCGGGCTCGCCCTTCAAGTCTGATTTGAAAGAAAAAGAAAAAAACAAAAACCGGTCAACTAATTTGTTAAAAAAGCGGTCAATTCAATTTACTTCCAACATTGATTTCCGTGCCGTTTTTTTTGAATTCGCTGGTTATTTGCGTACTATGTTTTGGTGCGTTTAAGGAGGTATCTTAGATGAAAGAAGAATTGCGCAGTCTTATAGAAGATCTAAGAAGCAGAATCCACAGGACAGGAGACTGTCTTTGACCTGCCTGGCAAAACTGAAAGACTCAAAGAGCTTGAAGAAATTACGGTGGGTCCCGGTTTTTGGGATAACTCCGAGCTAGCGCGCAAAACGCTTCAGGAGCAGTCCGAAATCAAGGACTGCGTTTCGGGGTTCGAGAAGCTCCGCTCCGACATGGAGGATGCGACATGCCTTTTCGAACTCGCGGTCGGCGAAGACGACCCCGATTCAATTGAAGAGGCCCACAACATGCTTGCGTCTGTTGATGCGAGGCTTTCCGAACTTGAGTTTGCCCGGATTCTAGGCGGCCCCGACGATGCGCGAAACGCTATCATATCTGTAAATGCCGGAGCCGGGGGAACCGAGGCTCAGGACTGGGCCGAGATGCTTCTCCGCATGTACCTCCGGTACGTAGAGAGGAAAGGCTTTTCCGCAAAACTGCTTGAAACTCAGGACGGAGAGGAAGCCGGCATAAAAAGTGCCACTATTCTCGCTCAGGGGCAATTCGCCTTCGGTTATCTCAAGGCGGAAACAGGGGTTCACAGGCTGGTGAGGATATCCCCGTTTGATTCGAACAAAAGGAGGCACACCTCGTTTGCCTCGGTTTTTGTTTCTCCCGAGATAGATGATTCCATAGAGGTGAACATAGAGGAAAAAGATCTCAGGATCGACACTTACCGCGCAAGCGGGAAAGGAGGCCAGCACGTTAACAAGACGGATTCTGCGGTTCGCATCACCCACCTGCCCACGGGGGTCGCGGTCAGCTGCCAGAACGAGAGATCCCAGCGCCAGAACAAGGAAAGCGCCCTGAGGATACTCAAGGCGAGGCTCTACGAACTGCGCAGAATGGAGGAAAGGCAGAAGGAAGAGGAGCTTAATTCCTCGAAAAAAGAGATCGGCTGGGGGAGTCAGATAAGGTCATACGTCATGCATCCTTACCGCATGGTTAAAGATCACCGCACGGATTTCGAGTCCTCGGGGATTGATGCGATACTTGACGGACAGATAGAAGATTTCATAGAATCATATCTTTTGCATGAGGCGTCCGAAAATCAAAGGGAGGAAGCAACTTGAAGTTCGGTATAACGGGGAAAAAGAACAGTGCGGAAGTCTATGAAATCGCCAGGCGGTTGTGCGAGTGGCTTGGCGAGAGGGACATAGAGTTTTTCGTCGAGGAGAACCTTGGCCGCAATATAGAAGCGGAAAACCTGCTTGCGGAGCCGGATCTGGCCGCGGCTGTTGACATAATAGTTGTGTTCGGCGGCGACGGTTCCTTTATATGGGTTTCCCGCATAGCGCAGGGACAGGACGTTTCGATACTCGGCTGCAACCTCGGCGGGCTCGGATTTTTAACGGAATTTACCGTGGACGAGTTTTTTCCGATGATGGAAAGAGTGGTTGCCGGGGATTACGAGATCGAGAGAAGGGATATGATATCGTGTTCCGTGGTCAGAAAGGACGGAGAGCGGGAAGAGTTCACGGTGCTAAACGATATCGTGATAAACAACGGTCCCATTTCCAAGGTAGTGGACCTCTCCATATATATAGAGGAAAGATACGTAACGACTTTTAAGGCTGACGGAATCATCTTCGCAACCCCGACCGGTTCAACCGCTTACTCTCTTTCCGCGGGCGGGCCGATAATCTATCCCACGCTGCCCGTGATAACCGTTACTCCCATATGTCCGCACATTCTGACCAATAGGCCCATTGTGGTGCCCAACACGAAAAAAATAAGGACAAAGGTGCTTACCGACATACAGAACACCTACCTGACTCTTGACGGTCAGGTGGGAGTGCCTCTTAATCTTGGCGACGAGGTTGTGCTTGAAGGTTCTGAGTCTTTCGTGAATATCATAAAGTCCCCTTTCAGGGATTATTTCAATATCCTGAAAACAAAACTTATGTGGAGCGGGAGATATGAAAATTCCGAGTGACCAGAAGTTCATGCATGACTGGGTAATAAAGCAGGTGGAGCACAAGTACTCCTCGCTTTACAAGGAGATCCGTACCAATCCCGGGGGAGAACAGCTTTGTGAGTTCGAAGGTTTCTTCCCCGACATAATTCTCGGTTCCTACGGACAGGTCGTGCAGATCATGGAAGTTGAGACTGAAGCCACTATCGACGAGAAAAGAAGCGAGTACTGGAAGGAACTTTCAGCCCTCTCCGCCCAGCTGGTTCTGCTGGTTCCCTCGAAGTTAAAAACTCAAGTTACGGATCTTTGCTGGAAATGCGGACTCGCGGGCAAAGTGAACATAGGAACTTTCGAAATCTCAATCAGGACATAGGGAACTTCAGACAACTCCCATGAATTGTCCTTCCCGAAGCTCTCTTTTTCCCCGCATGAATTCTGAGGCGTTCATTTTTCCCCCGCCTTCAATCTGAAGGGACAGTATCTGCAGAACTCCCTTGCCTGTAGCGACATCCAGGCTTTTGCCCCCGAGCGATACTATCTCTCCGGGACTCCCCTTCCCCGGACCCGCAAGCGCTTTGAATATCTTGAGGTTCTTTCCTCCCAAAGTGGTGTGTGCGCACGGCCATGGAGTCATTGCCCTTGCCAGGTTTTTTATCTCTTCTGCATCCCGGTTCCAGTCAATCTCGCCGTCTTTTTTCGAGAGAAGAGGCGCATAGGTGGCGGCGTTTCCGTCCTGCTTCACGGGAGATATGTCATTTTTTGCGATGCGGCAGACCGTTTCCAAAAGAAGTTGGGCTCCATCGCGGGAAAGTCTTTTCGAAAGCTCCTCGGCGGTTTCCTCCTCTCCTATCGAGACCTCTTTTTGAGCGAGAATGTCTCCCGTGTCCATTCCCTCGTCCATCAGCATGATGGTGACTCCCGTTTTTCTCTCTCCTTTTGCTATGGCCCAGTTAATAGGGGCGGCCCCCCTGTAGTTGGGAAGCAGCGATGAGTGCACGTTTACGCAGCCAAGCGGGGGCACGTTCAGCACGGCTGCGGGAAATATCTTTCCGTAGGCCACGACTGCTATCAGATCGGGGGAAAGCTCTTTTAGGGTTTCGCCGAACTCGGGTGTTTTTAAGTTCTGGGGCTGGAGAACAGGCACTCCGCGCTTCTTGGCGACTTTTTTTGTCTCCGGCCATACGGGCTTTCGGCTTCTGCCTCTCGGTCTGTCCGGCATTGAGAGAAGCGCGATTACCTCGTGGGGCGAGTCACAAAGCGCCGCGAGCGACGGTATGGCGAATTCAGGCGTTCCGGCGAAGAGAATTCTCAATTTTTCCGTGTTCTTGCGAGAAGCGATTGGTTCTGCCTCCATTTCCCTGTGTCTGCGCGCAATTTCATTTTAAACGGCTTTTTTCGGTGCACGCCGTGCACATTTTTTAGGCATTGTTTACAGGCTCTAAGTCTACTCGAAAATCCGAAGGTGTTGGGAATTTAATTTTTTCTAGTTATTCCAAGGGATTAGCATTAACATTCCTGCACTTTCGTTCTTATGGCCCCTTAATTGCAAAAGGTGTTGAGAAGAAAATTGTCCAAACATGGAGGAGTTGGTTATGAATATCGCAGATTTTTTGAGAAAACCTTTCGGATGCAGCCGCGTGCTGTTTCTCTCGGTTTTCGCTTTTATTGTTCTGGGGGGTTATTCGGCTTTTGCGTCAGACGGTTCTGCGCACTCGGTCTTTGTGGCGAACAACGTATGGATGCTGCTTGCTACTTTTCTTGTTTTTATAATGCATCTCGGATTTGCCTCTCTTGAGACCGGACTTACCAGATCGAAGAACACAGTAAACATACTGTTTAAAAACACGTTTATCATCTCGGCGGGTATTCTCACATACGCCCTTATGGGCTTTAACCTTATGTACCCGGGAGACTTCAACCTTATAGGCGGCGGGATCTTCGGGTTTGCGGGTTTCGGTATTTCATCGCCGGCGGGGGCTGAAGGGCTCATAGAGTATGCCGACGGTGGCTATACCTACTATACTGATTTCATATTCCAGGCGATGTTTGCCGCGACGGCGGCCACCATTGTTTCCGGAGCGGTCGCGGAGCGTATAAAGCTTTCAAGCTTCCTTATTTTCGCGACTATATTCGTCGCAATCGTGTATCCCATAGCGGGATCCTGGAAGTGGGGCGGCGGATGGCTTGATCAGATGGGTTTCTATGATTTCGCCGGTTCCACGCTCGTTCACAGCGTCGGCGGATGGGGAGGACTTGTCGGGGCGTATCTTCTCGGCCCGCGTGTCGGGAAATACCTTGCCTCGGGAGCGATGAGGCCGATTCCGGGTCACTCGCTACCTCTTCTTGCTATCGGTGTGTTCCTGCTCTGGATGGGATGGTTCGGTTTTAACGGCGGTTCGGTTCTGAGCGCGGATCCGGAACTTATTTCGCTGGTCATAGTGACGACCTCGCTTGCGGCTGCGGCGGGCGCCCTGGGAGCGGCTTTCACCTCGTGGGGAACCTTTAAATACCCTGATCTCTCCATGGCCTTAAACGGCGTGCTCGCTGGTCTTGTGGGAATCACGGCGGGAGCTGACGTGGTCAGTCCCGGAGAGGCTGTCATCATAGGACTTGTGGCCGGAATAATCGTGGTCTTCGCGGTCAGCTTCTTTGACAAGATAAGAATAGATGACCCGGTGGGTGCGATTTCCGTTCACCTGGTCTGCGGTGTATGGGGAACGCTTGCCGTGGGAATTTTCGGAGGACCCGATTTCAGCTTTATGGTCCAGCTTATCGGAGTTCTGGCATATGGCGCCTTCACGGTCGTCTGCGCCTTCATCATCTTCTACGCCATAAAGATGGCTATGGGCATAAGAGTGAGCGAGGAAGAGGAGAGAAGAGGACTTGACATAACCGAGCATGGAATGGAGTCCTATCCGGATTTCCAGGCCGTATCGCAGGTTTAATCAAGCATGAGAACAGCAAAAAAGTAGAAAAAAAACAACTCTTAAAGGAGGAGAAAAAATGAGAAGTGTAGTTTCTAAATTGATGATCGCGGCGGTTTTGCTGCTCGGGGCCCAGTTTGCGGCCCCTGGGGCGAACGCCGTTGATATCGGAAATTCGATTGGGATCGGCGTTTCGCTCGACACGACTTATCAGTATATTTCGGATGGGGAAGTCGGAGAGGGGATCGCCGAGAGGGGTCTTTATCCCGAGCATAACGATTTTTCGATAGACGCCTTCACCCTTTCGCTTGAAAAGGTTCCAACCGTCGGCGAAGGAGTGATGGATCAGGTGGGTTTCAGGGCTGATGTTCTTTTCGGCGAGCAGGCCGAGCGGCTCGGCTTCGGTTTTAACAGCGATGGTGACGGCGCGGTAAGCCCTTACCAGGCTTACATAAACGTGCTCATTCCCGGGGCCGGAAGCGGTCTTAACGTCTACGCAGGTCAGTTCACCACGCTTGCTGGCTGGGAGCTTATAGAAGCCAAGGACAACACCAACATAACGAGATCCCTGCTTTTCTACAGGATTCCGTTTGCGCATAGCGGCGTGCGCGCCACCTTCAGTGCCGGATCGCTTGATTTCGCGCTTGGCCTGAGCAACGACTGGGACGCGCTTGATGATGAAGACGACGGCAAGACATTTGAAGGCCAGATCGCGCTTAATCTGCCAAACGACGGCTGGCTCGGCGTTACCGGATACTTCGGCGATACTGACGGCGATACCAGGACCCTTGTCACGGTCGTTGGTACCATGACCCTCATGGAGAAAGTCACCTTGATAGCCGATTTCGAGTATACGTCGCATGACTACGGCGGAGACCGCTGGGGTTTTGCTGGTTACGCGATAGTGAGTCTTGCGGAATCCATGTCACTCGCTCTCAGGGGTGAGTATGTTGATGACGAGGAAATAAGAAACTATGACGATGACGGAAACTTCACGGGTTTGGCGGGCGTCAAGCTTTACGAGTTTACCTCAACGCTCATATTGACTCCTTTCGAGTCCGTGGGGAACTTCGAGACGAGACTTGAGTACAGGTACGACAAGGCGGACGGAGACGACGCTTATTTCGCCGGAGGAGATGATCAGCACGGATTTGCCGTACAGCTTCTTTACTGGCTTGATGTATAGATAAAGGAAAACAACCACAACGCAGAAGAAAAAAACCATCTCTCCATACCTCTTTTTTCTGTGTTCAGGGGGGCTTCGGTTCTTTTAAAAAAGGCCGAGGCCCCTTTGTTTATGAACGAAGGGGTACCCTTTCTTGAAACGAAATATTTTCTTCGGGTAGAATTAAAGCCCGTTTGTTTCTGCCCGGATAGCTCAGTTGGTAGAGCAGAGGACTGAAAATCCTCGTGTCGGTGGTTCGATTCCGCCTCCGGGCACATCATTTTGTCATGTTCTTGCAGGGACACTTGAGCGAGGTGGTTTATGTTGAAGCTTAATCGGATGTCTGGCGCTCTCGCCACTGTTGCTACTCTTGCGGCTTGCGCTCTTATCCTTTCATGTTCTTCCGAGGCACAGACAAACCCATGTCCTGACGGCACCGAACCTTATACCGAATACAGGCTTTTTTTCGGGCGTGGAGATGCGGATAATCGTCAGGTCGTTAGTGATCAGCAGTGGGAAGGTTTTCTCGAAGATACCATCACTGTGGAGTTTCCAGCCGGCCTTACCGTCTTGGATGCCTATGGACAGTACACGAACTCCGCAGGAAGTCTAGTGAAAGAGGATACTAAGGTGCTTATAATACTTGTCCCGCCTGACGCTGATTCCGCTGGAATAGACAGGATTATCGAGGAGTACAAGCAGAGGTTCTCCCAGCAGGGGGTTTTGCGCGAGGTCAAAGCCACCTGCGCGTCGTTCTGATTCTTTTTTCCGTTCCAGGTTTTTAAACTGTCTTAGCCGAGGTGCGTCTTATTAGGTTGTTTTGTTATATACATTAGGTTAAACTTGCCGTACATAGGACTATTTATTCTCGGAGGAATTTTGAATGAAATTTGGAGATTATCTAAAGAGGATAAGGAAGAGAAAAAAAATTACACAGGAGAATCTAGCTCGATCTCTTGACGTTTCAAGTGTGTATATACATCAGCTTGAGACAGGGAAGGTTGACGCGCCCTCTCTTGATCGCTGCCGGCAGATATCTTCAATATTGGGGGTCAAGGTTGAAGAAATATGGAGCGTTTCAAGGGCTGAGAGACTCAAAAGATTCATCGATAAAGAAGCCATATCCGAGCAGGAACTCGAGGTCCTCACAAACGAGGAGAAGATGCTC
>CAYSDX010000030.1:0-6365 GCA_964429945.1 uncultured Spirochaetia bacterium
AGCCTGACGTCAGGCTTGTCAATACCCATGCCGAACGCGTTTGTGGCCGCGATAACACGTAGGTCTCCCCTGATAAAACTCTGCTGGGTGTTTTTCTTGGCATCAGGAGGCAGTCCCGCGTGAAAGTAGCCGGTGGCGACCTGCTTTGCGGCGAGAAACCGGGCCACCTCCTCGCTCTGCGCCCGCGTGGCGCAGTAAACAATCGCGCCTCCAGGCTTATCCGCCGGAAGGTATTGCGCGATTATCCGGTGTATATCCGAGAATTTTTCCGCTTCAGCAGTAGGAATGACCTCGAACCGGAGGTTGGGACGATGGGTGCCCCCGTTAAAAACATCAAGATGAATCCCGAGGGTTTTCCTGAAATAATCCGTGATCTCCTCCACAACGTCAGGCTTGGCCGTAGCCGTGAGACAGAGCAGGGGCGGAACAGAGGCCTTTTCCCTCTCTGACTTCTCGCGTATAAAGCGCCCTAGGTAGCGGTAATCAGGACGGAAGTCATGCCCCCACTTCGAGAGGCAGTGAGCCTCGTCTATCACCCATGATCCGATCTCCCGCTGATCAAGCACCCGTCTTATGGAACGGCTTCTTAGCTGCTCGGGCGAGATGATCAGTATGCTCGAGTCGCCGAATCTTACCTGTTCAAGCGCCTCTGCCCGCTCGGGCACGGAAAGAAGTCCGTTCACGGTCACGCACGAGCTTATTCCCTTCTCCGAGAGACCCTCAACCTGGTCCGCCATCAGGGCTACAAGGGGCGAGATAACCACGGTGAGAGCTCCTGTTTTGTAATAGCGGGAAAGGGCGGGAACCTGGTAGCAAAGGGACTTTCCGGTTCCCGTGGGCATGATGCCGAGAACGTGTTTTCCGGCCATGTTCCTCTCAACTATCGCGCGCTGCATTGAAGTGCCATTTCTGCAGGCAGGCTTCTCGCGGAAATTGGAGAAACCAAACCAGCGCGAAAGCTCCTTGCGGGCGTCGTGTCTTTGCGCGCACCAACCGCAGGTAGAGTTGCCGCAGGCCGTGTCCCGCAACAGACGTACAAGCCTGCCCGCCTCGGGGAACCGGTGGCGCACCCAGGGCGGCATGACGGAATTTCCCCCCGACACTGAAAGCCAGGCAAGAGCATAGGCAAAGGGCCAGCCGAGCCGCGGAATATCCCTCATGACCTCCTCTGCCTGCACATTACAGGCCCTGTTTTCAAGAAACCTTCCTATCGCCCCGCGTGCATCATCGTCCGAGGGACGTTTCGAGTGTCTAAGAAAAGAGAAAAACACATCGAAACCCCGCATGTCCTTGTCCGTTCCGGAAAGCCAGTGCCAGGCCAAGAGAAGTTCGGGGGCAGATTTTTCAAGCGCCGAGATTTCATCTGTGAAAAGTTCAAGCGTGGTCTTCGCGTCAAGCTCCGGGTCGCTTGCCTGCGTTCGTTCAAGACCAGCGTCCTTGTAGTGCTTTACGAGCCTGTGATAGGGGTTTTTAGGAAAGGCGAGAGGGCTCAGCCAAAGCGTGTCAATTGGAGGAAGCTCAAGGAGGCAAAGACCTGGTTTTATAGCTTTTACGTGAGGCAGGTCGAAATCGATCAGGTTGTGGCCGAGAAGGAATGACGCTCCCTGTGCAAACTCATCAAGTCTTTCAAGCTCAGCCCACAGGTCTCCATCGTGAAAGCGTATTGACTCCCCCGTGTCCGAGCGTATTGCCGCAAAGGCGTTTAGCCCGCTGCTTCCCCGCTTCGCTTCAAGGTCAAAAGAGAGGCAGGGATGAGGAAAAGGAATATTTTCATTTCCGCCCGCGCCGCCTGAGGGAAGATCGGGCGCGCGGCAGGATATGCGGCTTTTATTCATTCAGCCCTCCCTGAGAAATGTCTTTGCGGAATACCTGGTCCGTTTCTCCTTTTCAGATTTTTTCAGTTTCTGGTTTTCTTGATTTCCGGCGGACTCTAGATACCTTTTGCTTTGCCCATCCCGCGGCTTTTTCCGCATTTTTCTGCAAGTCTTTTCGCAAAATCTTGCTGGTTTTAGGTTTGTCGCACAATTTCTCCACCAGCGCTGACTGCATTTCCCTTATGGATGGATCAAAAAGCCTCGCCGCAACTACCTTGGCAAAAAGGCAGGAAGCATCTGACGCCGTACTGAGGGTCTGACTTTCAATGTCGACACGCTGTTCGGCGGACGCGATGATATCGTCAAGCTTTTTTGAGAAAAGCCAGCTTTCTATGAAATTCGGATCATGCGATGTCGCTAAATCCCTCTTAAGATGGTCAACACGTCTGTCAAGAGCGTAAAGAGCGTTTTTCTGCAACGAGACTGCGATGTCAACAACTTCTTCTGACCAGTCTCTTAAAAGGACCTTATTGGCCTCCCCACGAACCTTCGGGACAAACCCCAACGACGCAACCCCTCCCACATACGGCAGAATGACCGCTCCCGCAGGACCAAAGAGGACAAGTCCGGCTACCGCTCCCGCTTTTACCCCCACCAATGCAAGAGTGCCGCGTATCGCGACATCAACGGCGATTTCTCCCGGCAGGTCCGAGAGTCCCATGTGTCCGTTTTTTAAATCCTGAAGATTTCTGGCAACGCCGACTATTGCCGCGTAGAAAGGAACGGGAATATCATCAATGCCCACCCCTGCATCAAGGGCAACTGACATCATTTCTCTTACCGTTTCAAGGTCAAAATCTTCAACCGTAAAAACCTGATCCGTCCATGGTTTTCCCTCAGCCGTCTCAGCAAGCTCAGTGTTAGCGATTACAGGTATATTCTCATATTTTTCAAAGTGCTCGGAAAGCAGGGAAATGTTGTCCTGTCCGCCGCATTTTATCTGAAACGGCTCCCCGTCTACCAGAATATCAAATCCTGGAGCGTTGGAAACTTCAGCCAATTCCACTGCGTGCCCATTCTCGACAAGACGTGTGAGAACCAGTTGCTCCGCAGTATAGCCCTGCAGTGAATTCTCAAGACCTTGCGCTCCGGACGCCGACATTTTTGCCCAGCGCTCGGCAAAAGCTGCAAATTCGAAAATATTGCCTATATCTTCAGTTCGTGAAAAGTCGGCGGCCTTTATGACCATCGGATCTATTGACCAGATCGTATAGAGAAAATCCCCAGCAGTGAGAGTCGCTGTTGCTGCCACGTCAAATCCGTGGTGTTCCTGCCGACCGTCAGATGAGAGAAACTTCCCGACGGACTCAGCATCCTCTTTTTCCAGATGACTGTCCCAAGGAGGTGGAGGAGGACCGGGCACATTTGAGACAGCATGGCCAGCAAGTTCTTCAATACGCTTTCGGCGCGCGGCCATTATCTCGCGCTGTTTCGGACTCAGGTGGCTCAATGCCGATGGGGCAAGCAGGTCTATTCCGCGAAAATCATTTAGAATGGTCGTGAAACCGTTTTCGCGGTTCACAATGCCTTTCAGTGCGAGAAGAACCGTTATCCTTGTGGCCACGGCAAGCTTAACTGAAGACGAAACCCCTGAAAGCGCAAACCATCCAGCAACTGCCACGATAGCCAATGATGCGGGATTCGCAAGAACAGACAGCAAGCATACCATAGTCTTTCCTCCTATAAGCGGTATAATCGCGGAAGCCTTGGCCGCGAGTATATACGCACTGAACCCAGCAAGCTCAACGGCAAGGGCCAGACCACCTATGCTGCCGCCAGCGAGAATGGCGCCCACGATCTTCCAGTTTTCGCTTGAGATTGCTTCTTTTAGCTCTTCATCTTTGAGGTCTGTCGGAATATCCTCGAATTTATCGCGTATTTTGTCCGTCAAGTGGGATTTTGTTTCTTCATCAAGTAAGTCTTCTCTGAGCAGAATTCCGAGAATTTTTCCCATCTCGATCTCCACGATTTTCCTGAATTCAAGATTTTTCTGACTCTCGAAGAAAGGAGCCCTTCTTTTTGCCCAATCAAGCACACGTTTGCTCCGAGGAGCATCCTTGGGAAAAGAGGAATAGGATGGGGAAAGTTTCTCTGAGACCTTGTGGCCGAGCTTCACGCTCTCTCTTCTTGCCGCACGAGTCGAAAGCGGCAGGCTGCAGTCGACACCGAATCCGTCCTGAAGCTTGCACCAGAGACGGTGGCGCAGTAAACCGGTTTCATAGGTGGACTCATCAATCTCTCTTGCAACGGCAGAAATTTCATCTTCAAGCTCCTTTTTTTCAAGCGGGAGTTTCAGTTTTAATCCGGTTTTCCTCGCAAGATCCTCAGCCAAGTTAAGGAGTTTTGCGTTGTCAATAAGCGCAATCATTCCCGCAAGTTCACTGCGTTCAAGACCTCCAAGACCAGCCAAAATGCAATCAGGGGTTACAGGGTAATTTTCCATCGTATTCAATTTACTGACTCTTCCTTCCACAGGAAGAATTCCTCCTATCTAACAGTCTCGTTTTTCACACAAATAATACTAATATAGAGAATACAGGAAAGAGGAAAAGGGTGCTATTTATTTGCACGCAGAGACCTGCGTCAGCAAATTGACCGATTACATTATTCTTGATACATTTACCTATGATTCAGGTGCTGAAGCGGTTATCGGCATATTTTTACCGCTCAGAGAAAGGTCGGGAGCCAGTCCGTGAGTGGTTGCGGAGCCTGAATCCTGTGGACCGTAAGATAATTGGCGAGGATATAAGAAACATTGAGTTTTCTTGGCCGCTTGGTATGCCGTTTGTGCGTTCATTGGGACGAGGTCTTTGGGAGGTACGCAGCAGGCTGGTTGACGGAAGAATGTCACGGATAATATTCTGCGTAGAGAAAGATAGAATGATACTGTTACATGGCTTTATAAAGAAAAGCCAGAAGACCCCCAAGAAGGACATTGACCTTGCGATCAAGCGAAAAAGGGGAGAAGAGTTGTGAAAGACAAAAACATAGGAACATCTTTTGATAGCTGGCTGGATGAAGAAGGCATAAGACAGGAAGTTACTACTAACGCAATAAAGCGCGTATTGGCACATCAGGTGGTAGCAACTATGGAAAAAGATGGTCTTACCAGAACTGCTATGGCAAGGAGAATGCGCACCAGCCTCGGTACCCTCGACCGATTGTTAGACACCGAAAACGGTTCGGTTACCTTGACAACTTTGCAGAAAGCTGCCACGGCGGTAGGACGTGAGGTGCGCTTGGACCTTGTATAAACTCTCTCTGCAGTTTCACATGGCAAATCCGTAGCATCTCTCCTCGCCTAAGACGACCCGTTATAAAAACATCTGCAGAATAGATATTAGGACGGCAGTGACACTTCAAAACGCATTGATCATCCAAAAAGAATAAGCAGGCCAATGATTCAAGAACAAAGAATGACCGAACACCTGATGGACATCATACGGATAGACAGTCCGTCAAGAAGGGAAAAAGACGTAGCCACAAGGCTCGAAGAGGAGATGAAACATCTCGGCGCCGAATGTTTCTATGACGATGCCGGTGAGAAAGTCGGCGCGGATACGGGAAACATGATAGTAAGGATTCCCGGCACGAAAAAAAACGCCCCACCCTTTTTCCTCTGCTCCCACATGGATACCGTAAGCCCGGGAGAGGGAATAAAGCCGAGAGTGCAGGACGGCATCATGAGAAGCGACGGCACTACAATACTCGGAAGCGACGATAAAAGCGGCGTCTCCATAATAGTCGAGGTGCTTCGCACCCTGAGAGAAAACAATATTCCACACTCAGACATAGAAGTGGCTTTTACGATCTGCGAAGAGGTCGGCCTTCTGGGGGCAAAATTTCTTGACGCTTCAAGTTTTAAAAGCCCATACGGAATAGTCCTTGACAGCAGCACTCCGCAAAGGCTGGTGCTCAGGTGCCCATGCTCGGACATCATGGACGTTAAAATATACGGTGTTGAGGCCCATTCAGGACTTTGCCCGGAGAACGGAATAAGCGCGGTGGAAATCCTAAGCGACGCGATCTCCAGAATGAATCTCGGGAGGATAGACCACGAGACAACGGCAAACATAGGAAAGGTAAACGGGGGATCCGCCATAAACATAGTTCCGGGACTGGTTGAAGTAAAAGCCGAAGCGCGAAGCCACGATCCGGAAAAACTGGACGCACAGATACAGCACATGCGTGAGTGCTTTCTTGAAGCAGCCAGGAGCAGGGAGCTTTTCCTTGACGGAGAGCAGCTCTTTGCCCGCGCGGAGATAGAAGCTGAACGCGTCTACCCCGTAATGAACGTCTCCCCGCAGGCGACCGTGGCGAAACTTGTACTCAAAGCGGCAGAGAACCTTCACCACGACATAGAACTCCACACAAGCGGCGGGGGATGCGACGCAAATTTCATAAACGAAAAGGGAATCGAGTGCGTAAACCTTGGAACAGGAATGTATGAGCTCCACACCGTAAACGAGTATCTTCTGCTCGATGAATTCC
>CAYSDX010000031.1:0-2775 GCA_964429945.1 uncultured Spirochaetia bacterium
ATTATGGAGTGACGCTTTCTCCGATACCCTCTGACAAGGCCTTTGCTATCCTGGAGAAGCAAGGTCGTATAGACCCATTCACGCGCCTGGTTGCCACTTTCCTCCAGCACTACAAGGGGGCGCAGTTATCTACCGAAGAAATTGCCAGACGGGCCGCGAAAGCGCCGAACAGTCTGCGGGCTGGGGCCTTTGTTACCGTCTTTAAACCGATCTTCGAGCGTTATGAGACTTTTCTAAATCAACAACAGCAGATCGACTTCAACGGCATGATCAGTAAAGCGACGGAACACGTGGAGCAAGGGCGCTACCGTTCCCCATTCGGCTACATACTCGTTGACGAGTTCCAGGATATTTCACCGGGAAGGGCACGGCTGTTGAAGGCATTGCTGGATACGTCAGAAACCGCACAGTTGTTCGCTGTTGGTGATGATTGGCAGGCGATCTACCGATTTGCCGGCTCGGACATCGCCATCATGCGAGAGTTTCGGGAGCGGTTCGGTGAGAGTGAACGCATCAACCTGGAGACAACATTCCGGTGTTCGAACCGTATCGCTGACATTGCAACGGAGTTCGTTCTTAAAAACCCATCACAAATTCGCAAAAATGTTTCCACCGTACACGAGACCAATAAGCCTGGTGTGCATATCGGTTTATCCGCAGAGGATTGCCCCGACCTGCTCAGGGAATCACTGAATAAGATTATCGCAGACGTAGCGGAGCGTGGCGAGCAGTCTACTGTTATTTTGTTAGGTCGGTACTGGCGATCCCAGCCTGAGAACATTGGTAAGTTGAAGAGGGAATTTACCGATCTTGAACTGACCTATATGACCGTGCATAGTTCAAAAGGTCTTGAGGCCGACTATGTTGTGGTACTGGACCTGTGCTCCGGGAATTATGGCTTTCCCTCAGAGTTTACTGATGACCCTGTACTTGATCTCGTTCTAGCAGCGCCCGAAGGACATCCGAATGCCGAGGAGCGGCGTCTGTTTTATGTCGCTATTACCCGTGCCAGACGTGGCGTCTATCTTCTTGCTGATAGCGGACCGCCTTCTTCGTTCGTCACTGAATTGATACAGGACGGTTATGATGTAACCGTATTCGGGCGGCCACTGGACAAAGATGTCGCCTGCCCGAAATGCGTAGAGGGCCGCCTTGAGCAGAGAGAAAACTCCCAGGATGGGGGCACATTCTACGGTTGCTCAAACTACCCATACTGTGACTACACTCAGTCCCCCTGTCCTAATTGCAAATATGGAGTACTGACCAAAGCCGGCGAAAGATATCGTTGCCAAGACTGTGGCCGTTCTGTCCGGGTATGCCCGACTTGCGGTGGGTGGTTACTAACGAGGAGTGGGAAATACGGACAGTTTTTTGGTTGTTCAAATTATCCCAGCTGCAATTATACCCGGAACATCGCGCGAAGTTAATTTCCAAAAGCGAATATTACCCAACCTGCAGGAAAGTTTGGGTTTTCTTAAGTCCTCTATAAATCATGCTCATGCAATGATAATATAAGCATAGGCAAGGAGTGTCGTGAGTAATACATTCGATAACATCAGAGCACTGATTCTTGAGGGAAATATCCGAATTTCGGAGCATGGGTATGATGGGGTCGCCGCATACTTCCCCAATCCTGAAAAATGGGAACCTGATTTCAAGCGGAGACGCCAATGACCAAGAGAAAACAGACGAAGTTCATTCACGAAGGTAACTTTGTTGCAGAAGTTGAAGTAGAGTTGCTGGAAGAACCCGGAGAGTGGTCGCCATACCTGTCTCTCGATGACGCTTACAGGCTTGACGATGTACGTGAGTCGCTGCGTCGGGGTGACGTCAAGACTGCCGCAAAGTATTCTCGCGTATACAGCCTCACGCCTGTCGCTGTGTGAGGCTTATAAATCAATAGGTTACATAACAATGCAGAAAAATACGGAAGACGTGTTGGCGCCCCTGTCGGGAACCATCTGGAAAATCACGGTGGCCCTGGATGAAGACGTTGAGGAAGATGACGAAGTGCTCATTATAGAGGCATTAAAAATGGAGACGCCGGTATATGCGCCCTGTGACGGCAGGGTGAAGGAAATTTACATCAAGGAAGGCGATACGGTGGAGGAAGATCAACCTCTGATGTCCATAGAGACCGGGTGAAAAGTTTTGACCGGGGACGGATTTGAAATCCGTCCCCTTCATTAAAGGGAGGCATCCATGTTTTTTGAGTTGACCGAAGAACAGCAACTGGTGCAGGACACTGCCAGGCGCTTTGCCTTGGAGGAAATCGCGCCGACGCTGGAAGAAGAAGAGAGAAACAGGGAATTCAAACTGGAACGCGTGGCGCAAATGGGTGAACTCGGTTTCTTTTCCTGCGTCTTGCCGGATGAGCTGGGTGGGAACGGGATGGGCTTCCTGGAATCAGCGCTCATGGCGGAGCAGATTGCCCGGGTGTCCGCTTCCTGGCGCCTGCCGTTCAACATGCAAAACCTGGGGCCTCCCCTGTCGGTAGCGAAATTCGGCACCAGGGAGCAACAGGAGAAATATATTCCTGGCTGGATTGACGGGACGAAAATGGGCTTTTTTGCCATGACCGAACCTGATACCGGCTCCGATGTCGCCAGCATGAAGACCTACGCTGTCGACAAGGGCGATCATTTTGAACTCCACGGCAGCAAGATCTGGATCTCCAACGCCCACATCGGCGATGCCGGTCTGCTGTATGCCTACACGGACAGGGAAAAAGGCAACAAGGGCATCAGTTGCTTTATCATCGAACCCAAGAACCTG